>JAEZEU010000218.1 GCA_023432885.1 Pseudomonadota bacterium
TGACGTTCGGCCTTGTAATGTCGAGCCGCTCCGGCTGGTCCGGGTAGACGGCGGGGTCGTGATTGGCCGAGCCGAGCAGGCACAGCACGCTTTCCCCCTTGGGGATGTGCCTGCCACCCAGCTCGACATCCTCCAGCGTCGTGCGGCCGGTCATCTGTACCGAGGAGTCGTAGCGCAGGAATTCCTCGATCGCATTGGTAATCAGTTCCGGCTTCGCCTTGAGCAGCGCGAGCTGGTCAGGATTGCGGAACAGCGCCAGCAGGCCGTTGCCGATCAGGTTGACGGTGGTCTCGTGGCCGGCGCCGAACAGCAGGATGATGTTGGCGTAAAGCTCCTCGTTGCTGAGCTTGCTGCCGTCTTCCTCGGCATGGAGCAGCTGCGTCGTTAGGTCGTCGCCGGGATTCTTCCGGCGCAGATCGAACAGCTGGTCGAAGTACATCTTGGCCATCGCCTGCCGGGCGTTGCCCTGCTTGATCTCCTCCGGCGTCATCGGAACCGGCTCGAGGATCCGGCCGCTCTCGCGGGCGCCGGTATAGAACATCTCGCGATGCTCGGGCGGAATGCCGAGCATGTCGCAGATCACCGTGACCGGCAGGCGAAACGCAAAATCCTCGATCAGGTCCATCCCGCCCTGCGGGATGATGTGATCGAGATTCTCGTCGACGATCTCCTGGATGCGCGGTCGCATGTCCTCGACGCGGCGCGCCGTAAATGCCTTGACCACCAGCCCGCGCAGGCGGGTGTGGTCGGGCGGATCCTGCTGCAGCATCGTCAGCGCGAAGTTGCGAAACACCGGCTCCTTCATGATGTCGGGGCCGTAGCGGCGCTGCATACGGTCGACATAATCCTTGCCGAACCGCTTGTCGCGCAGCACAAGGCTGACGTCGGCATGGCGGCTCGTCACATACATGCCGTGCTCGGTGAGGTGAACCGGGTCGGTGGTGCGCAGCCGCTCGTAATAGGGATAGGGATTGCGGATGAACTCCGGCGCGAGCGGATTGAACAGCGGTGCACTGGTCGCAGACTGAACATGCTCGTTCATGGAGACCTCCCTGGTCGCGTTCCAGCCCGCAACTCGATACACTGTTGTATTGAGTTGCATTCTGCCCTAAAACGCACCGATGTCAAGAGTCCGGACCAGACCGACCCGGGACGATACCCGCGACAAACTGTTCGAAGCGGCCGCGCGCGTATTCGAGGAACAGGGGATTAGCGGTGCCAGCATCGAAACGATTGCGGCGGCCGCCGGTTTCACGCGCGGCGCCTTCTATTCCAATTTCGCCAGCAAGGACGAGTTGATCGTCGCCATGCTGGAAGACCATGTCGAGCAAACCATCCGCCGCAACCTCGATCTTCTGGCCGAGCACCAGGAATTGCAGGATTACCTTGCCGCCTTCCGCAACATGGACCGCGGGCGGCAGGACCCGCTCGGCCGGTCACCCCTGCTGCACATGGAAATGATCCTGTTCGTGGCGCGCGCCGAAAAGCGGCGGCCGGAACTGGCAAAACGCCTGCGCGCGCGCCGGCAGATGCTGACGGAGATCGTCACGACCATTTCCAGGCAGAGCGGCAAGAACTTCGAGAACCCGGGATGGGTAGCCGCCATCCTGCTCGCATTGGAGGATGGTTTCAGGCTGCATCGCCTGATCGATCCCGAAACCACGCCGCCCGATTGCTTCCTGCGCGCGCTCAACGATCTCCAGAAAGCGATCGGCGATACTTTCGATGTGAAATAGGGCGTGTCGTCATACTTGGCAGGTTCACGCAGGCGGAGCGATATCCGCTTTCGCCGGTTCGTTGAACTCGATGGATTGAGACGGGAGCTTTCTGCCTTCTACAGCACGATCGGACGCCCCTCGATCACCCCCGAGCTGATGATCCGAATGCTGCTGGTCGGCTACTGCTTTGGGATCCGCTCGGAGCACGCCCCATAAACCTCTGTTCGGGCATACGTCAGGCTATCGCTCGAAGACGCATTGGGTCGCTTTTATGAAGTAGCGTCGCAAAATGTATCGTGCGCGTCGCTCAATGTTCGGTAGCAAGGAGAGGACAGACGCCGCTGGCGCTCATAATAGCTTCGTCTGGACTCTTACCCGTCCCGCCTCCGAACTTCAGCCTCACGCCGTCCGGATAAAGATAGCGGCAATTGTAGGTGTAAAAACCACCCATGCTCGCTTGGTATTCTGTCATCGACCCCACGAAGATCCCACGCGTCAGCCCGTAGCCGAACTGCAAGACCACTAGTAGCCCGAAGAAGTCCCAACCAAGTTTTATGCCCGCGCTCATTAGCCAAGCTCCGCTAGTTCTTCTTCAAGCTTTTCCTGTTCCCGATTGGATTGCCAGCCGATAGCGAGAGCCGCATCGCGCCGATGGGCGGCTATGGCGTTCACCTTGAGTGTTTGTGCGTCTCAACGTAGATCAGCGGGGTATCCGTTGCTAGAGTCAATCCTACAATGCTATCTATAGTAGACCACAGAGGGGGCGAGTGGCGCATGGTTTCGTATCTAGAGGCTCGTATTGGAGTGGTATTACCGACGCTCTTTTTGGCTGGATGCATTCAGCACAACGTGGATGCGGGGACCGGTGCAAATGCGGTTCCATCGAACTACCGCGATCTCGTAGCCGCCAGTATCGCATCCAGAATCAACGTGAGTGCGTACCGTGATCCAAAGATATCGGCTCCGGTCGTCCGTAACGTAAGCGAGTTTGGCTTTGGAGTGAGACCGAGCGTGTGTGTTAATGCGGCTCCGGTAAACGGAGGCGAATACCCGGCTTGGATTTTCGTATTTGATAACGGCAAGGTATCGGACATGTTTATTCCGAGCAGAGCTCTCGGATGCCGCGGGCTTGAGTGGTCGCCCTTCCCGGAATTTAGCCGCCGAACATGAAGTCCGCTTCGGGTCACGAGGGTCGACTTCGGCTCGTTCACCAGATGTCTGCTTACCTCCTGAGAGCGGCGGAATAGGAGGCGTCTCCCAACCGAGAAGCGGCGGCCGGAACTGGCAAAGCGCCTGCGTGCGCGCCGGCAGATGCTCACGGAAATTGTCACGACCATTTCCAGGCAGAGCGGCAAGAATTTCGAGAACCCGGGATGGGTAGCAGCCATCCTGCTCGCATTGGAGGATGGCTTCCGGCTGCATCGCCTGATCGATCCGGAAACCACGCCGCCTGGCAGCTTCCTTCGCGCGCTCAACGACCTGCAGAAAGCGATCGGCGATACCTTCGACGTCAAGTAAGGCGAGTCCTCACGCTTGGTCGGTTCGCGCGGGCCCGGCGATGTCCGCTTCCTTCTTTTCTTGAGGGCGGACAGTCGGAGGCATGGCCGGAATGTCTGCTAGGCCCAGCGGACGGTTCACTCCCATGCAATCCCTCAGGGGAGTGCAGGCACGATGAGCAGACCACAGCCCTGATAGGGTTCAACCATCACCGCACTGACCCCTGATATCTATCGGTGCTCAGACCGCTTGGTGCGCTCCGCCCCCTCTAATCCTTGCCGAAAGGGAGCGCTTGAAGCGCAAGCCCCCCTTCTTGCTGCGGGTCCGGCGAAAGACAAGCTTCTGCAAAATATCAGGCACTCAACACCGCCCTCCATGTGAACGAGGCTCTGCTCGCCCGGACTGCGGCCATCCGAACAGCCAACGAATGACGATCTGGCTCCGAGCCAATCTGGCTCCGAACACTCAAGGTTGCTCCCGAAATCAATCACCGGGTTGGACGGGCTCTTAACTAGGGAACAAATACACCAACCATGATGGGAAGCACCGTTGGCTTTTGTCTTGAAGTCTCTCAACTGTTGGTATATTGCTTCAAACATCGATACTGGCCGAACACCTGTTCCGCTTTCGCCTCAGATCCTGACGGCGCGCACGTTTCAGACATTCTCCAACATCGAATAACCGGAACACTGGCGGCAACTCCGCGCGCCAGGTCCTGCGCGTATACGAAAGGAAGACCTGATGAACACAGGTACAGTGAAGTGGTTTAACACCCAAAAGGGCTTTGGTTTTATCCAGCCGGCAAACGGAAGCAATGACGTCTTTGTTCATATCAGCGCGGTCGAACGCGCCGGTATGGGCACTCTGAGCGAAGGTCAGACGTTGTCGTATGACGTCGTCGCAGACCGTCGTACGGGCAAGTCCTCTGCCGAAAATCTTCGTGCTGCTTAATTAAGAGCACGACAGACCTGTCGCTCTAGCCACGGATGTACTGGCAGAGCTTGTGGTCCTGCCCCGCCCCTGAGTCATCGGGAGTGGGGTTTTTGTTCAACCCGTGAAAGCGATTTGCTTCGGCAGGCGGCCCCGGTGGTCGCCGAGCTACGATATCCCTCGGCCGACTAGTCGGAATGTTCAGTTCATTAGGCGTGGGTGCATCCGGAACGTGGTATGGTCGGTGCAATGCAGGAGATACGATGAGCATCGTAAAACGTCATCTGGCTGAACAAGAAGAGCGCCTGGTACTAATCGAGGAAATTTGCATCGATACAGGAGCGCTTGTCTTGGATACCACGACTGATGAAGTCTACTTTTCTGCAGACGAAGAGGCGTACAAGAACGCCTACGTCACCGTCTTTAAGGCTTGGGCCAAGGGCACGATCAAGGGCACCGCAGAACAGGTCTTCCAGGCCACGAAATCCATTCTTGAGGACTAAAACGGGCAGCACGCGGGCGCGCCGGGGGGCCTGTCCCGGTCGGATCAAGGCCGTACGCACTGCTCAGCATGACGGGAGGCCCTCTCACGTGTTAGGTCAAGTCTTGCAGACCGCTCGTGGTTTCTCAGACCACCAGTCATACTGCGGGTACGTTGTATTTGCTTTCACCAACTGAGCCCGAAGCAACCGTATGCATTGCGTCACACCAGAGAGCCGGAAACGTTGAGGTAAACACATGTCGCATGTCTATAAGTTAAATGAAGACGTTCGCCACCAACCCCAAGGTCCACAAGGACGGGCCACAACTGAACCGCCAATGATTTACACAATTGTCCAGCATATGCCCATCGAGTCCGATGGACGAGTTAGATACCGCATCAAGTGCAAGTCTGAGAAAATCGAGCGAGTCGTTACGGAAGATCAGCTTTCGTATTTTCAGTGATGTTCCGATCGAAACCAAAACCTGAGAGGCTTCGGACGAAGGTCCGCTATGGGTCGATCAGCGGAGATTCAGATCCCTTTTTCCGCGTCTGCTCCCCCTGAAGGCAGACGTCGAGGTCGCACCAAACTTCCGCGCTGGGCCATCGCTGGGCTTCTGATGCCAGCTTACTTCGTCAACTCCCATACCTCCCCGGCCTTGAACCGAAGTTCCCGGAGTCCCGATACCTGCTTGGGAGTGAGAGCGCCGGTGGCGAGCCGCCCGGTCCACCCTTCGGGAACGGCCGCTAGGACCAAAGTTAGCGCTTGATCCGGCTTGGCTGCGGCGACCCAAAGTTGCCTTCTCGGATGATCGCCGACGTCGTCCGCAGTTACCTCAACAATCGTAAATTCGTTGCCAAATGATTCTGCCATCAAAATGCAAAATCCAATAGGGCGTCCGTAGTTCATCTCGTTTCGTAAGTCTAACAGGCCCGGCTATGAATTTAGGATGGCACCCAAGCCGTGTTCCATGTTTCTAACGTTGTGTTGCACACAGCGCCGCTCCGAGCGAATGCCGAAGCAGTAACCCACCAACAGCATCCGGACCATCAGTTCAGGGCCGATCGAGGGACGCCCGATCGGGCTGTAGAGGCTAGACAGTTCCTGCCTCAACCCATCGAGCCCCACGAACCTGTCGATCGATCGCAACAGATGATTGGGCGGAACGTGCCGCTCGAGCGAAAACTCGTAGAACAACGCAGCCTGCTCACCCAGCCGATGTCCCATCATGATTCAGTCCTCTCGATACGACTGAATCAGTGAAGATCAACTAGCGCAAGCGCCGATTTTTCAACAGAATCGGGCACGAAGCGGGCCTCGCCGAACTGCATTACTTTGATGACCGACGGACCCGGAACTTTCTTCGTCTCGAACAGATTAACGAACGGCTAGTTAAGCTCTCATCTTAGCGGTCATCGGTGATCATCAATTAAGAGGAGACAAATCTTGCCAAGCGCCAAATTGTTACTCCTTCTTGTTGCTGCCCTATTTGCTGTCTTGCCGCGAACTGAAGCGGCCGAACTAGACGGTCTTGTCTCTTCGTTGAAAGGGGGCGGATACGTAATCGTCTTTCGACATGGCGCGACCGACGATAGTCAGAAGGACGTCTTTCCTTTCAATTTCGACGACATGAGTGCGCAGCGACAACTAAACGAGAAGGGCCGTAATACCGCGCGCGACATCGGCGCCGCATTGAAGAAGCTGGCTGTGCCGATCGGCGACGTCTACACCAGTCGCCTTCATCGCGCAGTCGAAACCGGAAGGCTGATTGGTGGCAAGGAAGTATCCCCAACGGATGCGTTAACCGACAGCAGCTCAGGCAGCGCTTCAGGGATGGCAAATCCAGACGGCAAGAACGTCAAGGCAGGACGTGCCGTTCGCGAGCTCGTTGATGCAGCTCCAATGCAAGGCATGAATAACCTCGCCGTCACACACAAGACAAATATTACGGATGCTTTCGGCAAAGACTTCGCCGATATCAGGGAGGGTGAGGCGCTTATCTTCAAGACTAGCGCGTCAGGTCCGGCTTCGTTTGTGACACGGGTGCAAGCCGGTCAATGGGCTATCTTGGCTGGCAATTGAGCGGCCTCATCTGGAATGTCCGCCTGGGCCAAAAGCGGAAATCCCGACCTCCCTCTGCGCGCATCCGCTCTACCCCTCAGCGGACCTTGGTCATGTGCGGACATGTCAAACTGTAGCGGTCAGCAGGTGGGCTGCTATCGGGAAAGACAGCCCGCGACTATCCACGTACTTCTGCAAAGCCAACTTGGTATCGGCGGCGAGACGTTCGCGATCATTTTCGCTCACTTGCGCCACATGACCCGCTAGTGGCGAACCCGCAACATAACTCAACACAAAACGTTCGACCGATGGAAATGCGACGGTGCCGATCCTCCGTTGCACTGTGATATTCTCAAAACCGGCAGCAGTAACAAGTCCGCTCAGCTCATTGGCGTCGGCTAATCCAAATGGCGCGCGCATGATTTTGGCTGCCGCCGAGCTGATGTTTCGCTCCAGCATTTCAGCGAATGATTCAAATCCGGGACTTTCATTTATGCCGCACCACACCATGAGCGCGAGCCGTCCCTTGGAAGACAGAACCCTGCGCATCTCGCGCAATGCGGCCGGCCGGTCAGCGAAGAACTGGAGGCCGAGTTGGCAATACGCAATATCGAATGAGCCGTCGGGGAACGGCAATCTGTCCGCAGTGGCCTCGTGCCACTGTATTGACGCAACTCCATCGACGGTCCCGAGGGCTCGTGCAACGGTCACCATGCCGGGATTGAGATCAACACCGGCGACGGTGCCCGTCGGGCCTATCTTCGCAGCCGCGACGCGAGCTACTATCCCGGTGCCACAGGCGATGTCGACTACGCGCTCCCCCGGCTCGGGTTGGACGAGGTCAACCAGGATGGGAGCCCATGGGCCAAAAACAGCCGGCACCAGCTCCCGCTCGTAGACTTCGGGGGCACTACCACTGACTTGCCATTGTCCTTGCTGACCCATTTGGTGATGCCACAGGACGTTGGTTCCAGCGTTATTGTAGCTCAATCCATCGAAGGCCGCTAAGGGTCAAAAGTTGCCCTGAGCAGCAGCCGCTAGGACTCGGCCGGCTATAGCCGGTAATCGGGCGTAGCGAACCTCAAAACGTGGCTAGTTGTTGCATGAATGATCGCACGTGCGTCCAAACCAGCGGACCAGTGTGGTTGTCGTAGGTGGCGTGTGCGTGGGCTACGTGATTGCGCCAGGCGTCCTTGAACCATCGAAACTGCGCCGCCGCTTCGCTGAGACGTTGAACTTTTGCGACCTTCTCTTGCGACTTCGGCAGGCTTTCCATTTCCCTGATTTTCTTCTCGATCTGGTCAATAATGTTTTTCCAGTTTTCGTGTTGGGCGGCCTCCGGTGGCAGCTGAACGATTTCGGCCAATTTGCGAAGGCCGTGCTCCAAGATGCGCATCAGATAGAAAACGCAGGCCGTCCACTCATCGAGCGCGAAGCAACGGCTGGCGGCTGCAATGTCCGAAGACGCTCCTAGGAAAGCGTCCGCAACAGCTTCGCCAAAGGGCGGTTGCCTTTGCTCGTAGTATTCGCGCCGATCCGCCGAAATCATCAGAAACCAGGCCGAACTAAGCTCCACCATAAGGTTGTTGCCTAGCTCTTGCACGAGGATCGAAAGCTCTGCGCCGCTTGAATGATCTACCGCTCTAACCAGACGGTCGAACTGCGAGCGCAAGACCGGCGATAGCGGGAACTCAGACAACGACGGAGCGGATTCTTCCAAGGTCTCCCGGATGAATTTTCGATCCGCTTCAACTTTGTCGCCGACGCCGAACGCGTTTGCAGTGTTGATCGCCGCCGTAGTTCGCCCCAGCGAGGCCATGAGGGCGCCGAACGATGCCGCGCGAAATCTTTGCATGATGTCCCACAGGCTCCAAAGCCCGTGGGATCGGGGAAAGGCTGCGACGGGCCGCACGGTATGATTCCGATCATGAAATCATACCCTCTAACGGTTGGGTATCCGAAGTGAAACTTCGCCTTCTTTAAGGCCGGACTCCGACTTTTTCAACACAATCGGTCAATACGGACGCAGCGTGGCTCCGCTCTGCCGTGTCCGCTCTATTCCGGGAGCCGACGCTCTGCGCGAATACCCGCTCAGAACAAGAACCACGCCCTACCCTTGCGCCACCTTGCCGGCAACCGCGCGGACCTTGCCGGGCGAGGCCTGCCAGATCGCGACCGCCGACAGCAGGCTGACGGCGATGCCGGCCGCAAAGGCGATGGTATAGCTGCCTGTGAAGTCATGCAGCACGCCGGTGGCCCACGGTCCCGCGGCGCCGCCCGCGAGCGCGGCGAGCATGATGGTGCCGAAGATGCTGCCGTAGTGCTTGCCCTGGAAGATCTCCAGCACGACAGGCCCCATCACCGCGGTGAGGCCGTAGCCGAGCGCGCCTTGCGTGAACACCATGAGATAGACCAGCCACTGGCTCGGCCAATATTTCAGCGCGACCAGCGCAGCAAAGCAGATCGCAAAGCCGAAGCAACTGATCGCCCATACCCATTCGCGGCCGATGCGGTCGGAGAGATGGCCGAGCCAGATCTGGCCGGGAATGCCGAGCAGGCTGACCACTCCGAGTGCCCAGACGCCGACCGTGGGACTGAAGCCGGCGTCGAGCAGGTATTTGGTTTGATGCACCTGCACCGCGTACCAGATGTACAAGCCGCAGAAATAGCCGATCGCGATCCACCAGAACCGTGCGGTGCGCATGGCAAGCCTCAACGTCCAGTCGGTGGCTGCCCAGGCGGGATCGACGATGTTCGAAACCGGCTTGGGTGACGTCGCCGTCGGCGCGGGATCACCGTCGGGCAACAAGCCGATATCCTCCGGCCGCTTGTGCAGCAGCAGGTTGATCGGCGCCAGCACAACAATGATGAGAATGCCCATCGCAGTACACGAGGTGCGCCATCCGGTCTGCTCGATCATCAACTGCACCCAGGGCAGCAGCGTCACCGACCCGATGCCGACGCCGGCAAAGGCAAGCCCCAGCGCCAGCCCGCGGCGGCGGATGAACCAGTTCGGCACGAACAGCGATTGTCCGGAATAGCCCAGACAAACGCTGCCTGCCCCGACCAGCACGCCGATGGTCAGATAGAGGTGCCAGGGCTGCGTGGTCAGCGGCGCCAGAAGCATGCCGCCACCCATCAGCACGACGCCAAGCTCCATCACCGCGCGAGGTCCGCGGCGATCCATCAGGCGTCCGATCAGCGGGCTCATGATGCCCGACACCAAGAAGCCGAACGAGAATGCGCCGGCCGTGACCCCGCGGTCCCAGCCGAATTCGCTGATGATGGGGGGATACAGCAGCGAAAACGCGGTGCGCGCATTGACGCCGATCGCCATGGTCACGAACACCACGGCGACGATCATCCAGCCGTAGTAGAATGGAAGCCTGATATTCATGTTGCTGTCTCCGGCCGGCGCGTCCAGCTTTCGGCGAGGGCCGACACAAAGCCCGGGCTCGCTCGCGTCATCAGCAGGCCGGCTGCGGAGCCCGCGGTCACATCGATTTTGCGGATGTCCACCGCACAGCGCACGAGGACGCGCAGCTTCGGCAGTCTTGCAAAGGGCGCGCCCGGCCCCGGCGTCATGCGATCGGCAACGATGATGTCTACATCACCAGCCGCGTCTACCGGCGCGAGCGCATCCAGCGCCGTATCGCCCTTATGCAGCTTCACGTCAGCCACCGCGCGCAAGCCCTGCAGGCTGCGCTCGCCGTAGTAATCGCGCCGCATCTGCGGAGTATGGGCCAGCAATGCTTTCAAGGCGAAAATTCCGGCTTCTTCCGATCACCTGCCGCGGGCAAGGTCAAGAGCCATTGCGGCAATTCTAACCGCAATTGAGACGCGTTGCTGGCTTCTGCACTGCGGCAGAACATGCGACGCGGATCGCTTTGGAAAGTTGCACACGTTCCTGTGACCTCGGCTGAACCCGGCCGCACCACTGGAATGTTGCCCTCGTACAAGCCAATGGGCTAGGACGGACCGGGTTCACGAGGAGAAATCATGCACGATGTATCGGTGCCCGCGGCGGTTCTGGCAGGACTGATCAGTTTCCTGTCGCCCTGCGTGCTGCCGCTGGTGCCGCCCTATCTGGTGTATCTGACCGGCGCCACCATCGAGCACGTCGCCAATGACGAGAGCGCTCAGACCTCGCGTCGCGCCGTGATGACATCAGCGCTGATGTTCGTGCTCGGATTCTCCACGGTGTTCGTGGCGCTCGGCGCCAGCGCCTCGCTGATCGGCGGGCTGATCCGCGCCTGGTCGGCAGAATTGTCGATCCTCGCCGGTGTCGTCATCATCCTCATGGGCCTGCATTTCCTGGGGCTGACCCGGATCGGCTTCCTGATGCGCGAGGGGCGGCTGCCGATCCCCAGGCCGGTCGGGCTGTGGGGGGCTTATGTGATGGGACTGGCTTTCGCGTTCGGATGGACGCCGTGCATCGGGCCGATCCTGGCCGCGATCCTTTCCGTGGCTGCGGCCGAAGCCACCGTCGCCAAGGGCGCGATGCTGCTCGCGGTCTATTCGGCGGGACTCGGCATTCCCTTCCTGCTGGCGGCGCTTGCGGTGGAACAGTTCTCCGAGTTGCTCGTACGCATGAAGAAACATCTCGTCCGCGTCGAGCACGCCATGGGCGTGCTGATGGTGCTAACCGGCATCGCCTTCCTCACGGGCGCCATCTCCAATGTCAGCATTTGGCTGCTGGAGACCTTTCCAGCCCTTCAAAACTTCGGCTAGCGGCGCCCAAATGTTGGTGCGGGCACGGCGCCGCCGAACCGAAATTCAATTTTCCCGCCCCCAAAGGCCTGCTAACAATCAGGCATTGGCCAGACCGCCGGGGACGCGATGGAAAAATTGAGCCTGCAGGATCCGGTTTTCGCGACCTACGTCATTGCGGCCTCGATCATGATCCTGAAGGCGGTAGCCATGTCGTGGCTGACCGTGCTGCGGATGATGCAGGAAAAAGGCGGGTACCGCTCGCCGGAAGATCTCAGGAAGACGCCGCTCAATCCTGCGCCGGATCCCAAGCAGCTTGGACCCAACGAGCGGGTCGAGCGTATCCGGCGCATTCACCTGAACGATCTGGAAAATCTGCCGTTCTTCCTCGTTGCCGGCCTTCTGTTCGTCCTGACCAACCCGTCACTGCTGCTCACGCGCTGGCTGATGTATGGTTATGTGGTGTCGCGGCTTCTGCATTTCGCAGCCTACTTCACCGCACAGACGCACGACATGCGCGCGACGCTGTGGACCGTCGGCTCGTTGATTCTGATCTTCATGGCGTGCTGGACCCTGATCGCCGCGCTCTAGGAAGGGTTACCGAAGACGATGTCGCCGGAAACCGCTTCACAATCCAACAGCCGCTGGCCTGTTTTCCGCTCGCTGCGTTCGCTCCGTGCCGGCGACCTGCCCGGCGACGTCGTCGCGGGACTGACTCTCGCGGCAATCGCGATCCCCGAGCAGATGGCGACCGCGCGGCTGGGCCACTTTCCGCCGCAGATCGGTTTCTTCGCCTTCATCATGGGATCGATCGGCTTTGCCATGTTCGGCGCCAACCGGTTTCTCTCCTGCGGCGCCGATTCCACAATCACGCCGATCTTCGCCGGCGGGCTGGTGCTGATGGCGGCGAGCCAATCGCCGGAGTACCAGGCGCTCGCGACAGCGCTGGCGCTGATGGTCGGTGTGATGCTTATTCTCGCCGGCCTGTTCCGCATGGGCTGGATCGCCAATTTGCTGTCGATTCCAGTGACGGTCGGATTCCTTGCCGGCATTTCGGCGCACATCATCGTATCGCAACTGCCCGGAGTGCTCGGCCTGCCGCCGCCGACGGGACCGATGACCGACCGCATCATGGAGCTGGCGCAGCAGCTCGGGGCAGCCAATTTTTACACGCTGGCGATCGGGATCGGCGTGCTGGCGGTCGTTGCCGGATCGGAAGCGATCAGCGCGAGAATTCCGGGCGCGCTGATCGGGCTGGCCGCAGCTACCGCCGCGGTGATCGCCGCCGGGCTGGAGAGCAAGGGCGTCGCCGTCGTGGGCGCCGTGCCTGCCACCCTGCCGATGCCGTCACTGCCGGATCTCTATCCTGAGAAGTGGGCAATGCTCGTGCCTCTTGCCCTTCTGATCGCGATCGTCGTGATGGTGCAGACCGCGGCCACGACGCGCGCCTTTCCCTCCGATCCCGACAGGCCCGGCGATGTCGGCCGAGATTTTCTCGGCGCCGGTGCCGGCAGCGTGCTGGCCGGCCTGTTCGGCGCCTTCCCGGTCAACGCCAGTCCGCCGCGCACCGGCATCGTCTCGGAAACCGGCGGGCGGACGCAACTCTCGGGCATGTTTGCGGCGGCGATCCTGCTCGCGCTGCTTGTCTTTGGTGCTGCGCTGCTGCGCCATGTTCCCGATGCCGCGCTTGGCGGCGTGCTGCTGTTCGTGGCGCTGCGCATCATTCGCCTGCGGCAGATCGCCACGATCTATCGTCAGTCTCTCGGCGAGTTCCTGCTTGTCGTTGCGACCGCCGCCGCCATTATCGTGCTGCCGATCGAACAGGGCGTTGCCATCGGCATCGCTCTGTCTCTGCTGCACGGCATCTGGAGCACCACCCAGGCGCGACTGATGAGCTTCGAGCATCTTCCGGGCACCACGATATGGTGGCCGGCCCATCCGCATGTCGCCGGTGAGCGGACCTCCGGCATCGCCGTCGTCGGCCTGCAGGCACCGCTGACGTTTCTCAACGCGGAGAATTTCGGCACCGACATGCTCAACGTCCTCAAAGCTTCGCCCAAGCCGAGGCTGCTGGTGCTCGAAGCCAGCGGCATCCTCGAGCTCGATTTCACCGCCGCGCAGACCCTGCTCGATTTGATCGGCGAATGCGAAAAGCAGGATGTGATGCTGGCGATTGCGAGGCTGGAATCGACACGGGCCCAGGAAGCATTCGAGCGCTTCGCCATCTACGACCGGCTGCCGCGGGATCGCATCTTCCGCAGCGTCGATGAGGCAATCCGCTCGCTCGGCAGCAAGACCTGAGGCGAGCGGCTATTTCAACGACGCGAGCCGCTCCAGTTCGGGCATGTTGAAGACGCGCAGAACGCCCTCCGAGATCGACATGATGCCGCGCTCCCGAAGCAGGCTGAAGACGCGGCTGACATGGACCGGCGTGAGCCCGACTGCGTCGGCGACGTGCTGCTGCCGCAGGGGAAACGGATATCGATGCTCGCGGATCACGTTGCGCGCCGCTATGCGCGGCATCAGACGCAACAACAAATGAACGATGCGCTCCTCTGCCGAACACTGGCCCAGCATCGCCGCAAGCTCGGTCGCATCGCGGACCTCGGCGACGCTGCAGTTTGCGATGGCAGACTGCACGTCCGGCCGGCTGGCGCAGCGTTCGCGAACTTCGGCGCGGGGGAATTCGCTCACCATCACTTCGGTCAGCGCCTTGGCGGAGTACAGGTATCTCTTCTCGAAGATCGCCGCAGGTGAAAGAATATCGCCCGGCATCAGGAATTGCAGGATCTGGCGCCGTCCGTCTGCGAGCTGGAGGTAACGGAATGCCCAGCCGGTGCACAGGACAAGAATATCGTTCGATACCTGATCGCGGGTTGCGATCTGTCCACCGGCACGCACCGGGAAAAAGCGTTGCCAGTTCGTGGCCGGCTCGGTCTTCCCCGGATGCTCACCGAGCACCGTTCCGCAAAATCCGGACTTGCGATTGGGACAGGTTACGCAGAGCGACGTCAGATTCATTATCGCGTTGTTATCGTCTGCATCGCGTTGTTATCGTCTGCCCGCTGCAATCGCGGGTTGCCCTCTCCGCGTACCATCGGCACCACTGCCAATGATCTACGCCTGAAGGAGTATCGACTGTGCAAAGGAATTGCAAGTTAAGGCATCCTGACGAGGCCTTAATGTAGATCAACAATCTGGATCAAGTCCCGGCATTCGAGCCTTAACCAGGAATCAATCTTACTGGCTGTGTCGCGCCGTCTTGCGTTTTTTGTTGCTTCTGCCGAGGGTCGTAACCGGCGGGCGCGCCTGTTTTTCCAAACACATATTCGGGAAAAATTCATGACACAGGCAACCATGGTAAGCAGTCAGGATCCATCCACGCGGATGCGCTTCATGCGTATCGACGCCGTGACGAGCGAATTGCTCCGCGAATTCTGGAGCGTGGTCGAGCCGGAGCTGCCGGCCATTCTCGAAGACTTCTATCGGCACATCA
>JAEZEU010000317.1 GCA_023432885.1 Pseudomonadota bacterium
CGCCGGGCGAGGAATGGTCGGCGGGCCTGACCTCGCTCGAGGAAGCGAAGCGGCTCGGCTTCATCGGCGTCTGCGACACGGCGACCACCTGGAACCTGCCGGCCTGCGAGGAGTGGATGGCCAGGAACGCAGGCAACGCCGAGCGGCTCCTGATGTCGACGCAACGGTTCTATCGCGGCCATCCCGGGCCCTCGCGAAACTGGAAAGTCTATGTCGTGCCACCGGCGAAATAACGCGGGGCTCAGGGGAAGGCGATGATGGATCTCGATCTTTCAGGCAAGCTTGCACTCGTCACCGGCTCGACGCGCGGCATCGGGCTCGCGTCCGCCAAGGGGCTGGCCGGGATGGGCGCCGAGGTCATCGTCAACGGACGAGAGCGCGCCGCGGTGGACGAAGCCATCGCGCAAATCAGGAAGGTCGCGCCAAAGGCCAGACTGCAGTCGGCGGCCTTTGATTTAGGCGGCGCCGAGGGCTGTGCGGCGATCACCAGGCAGTTCCCGGAGGTCGACATTCTCGTCAACAATCTGGGCATCTACGAGCCAAAGCCGTTCTTCGAGATCCAGGACGCGGACTGGTCGAAGATGTTCGAGGTCAACGTCATGAGCGGCGTGCGCATGACGAGGCACTATCTGAAGCGGATGCTGGACAAGGATTGGGGACGCGTGGTGTTCGTCTCCAGCGAATCCGGGGTGTATGTGCCGACGGAGATGGTGCATTACGGCTTCTCCAAGGCCGCCCAGCTCTTCATCGCGCGCGGCGCGGCCGAGCAGACCAAGGGCAGCAATGTCACCGTCAATTCGGTGCTGCCGGGCCCGACCTGGGTCGAGATGGCTCCGGCGCGCCTTGCCGCGCGCGCCAAGGCAATGGGGACGACCGCCGACGATCTCGCCGCGCGCACCTTCACCCAGCGCCGGCCGGCCTCGCTGTTGCAGCGCTACGCCCAGCCGGAGGAGGTAGCGAACCTGATCTGTTATCTGTGCTCGAAGGCCTCGAGCGCTACCAACGGCGCCGCGCTCCGCGTCGACGGCGGCATTGTGACGAACCCGTTTTAGGAACGATAGGGTAGGCAAAGCGTACCTGTGAGGATGAGCATGACGCTACCGCGCCATCGCCCGCCTTACGATTTGGGGGATAGGCTTCACGTACCTTCTTCGTTGAATTTGTCGGCAACCAGCGCGGCGATCGCATCGAGCGCGGCTTGTGCCTCGGGTCCCTTGGCGGAGACCAGGATCGTGGTTCCCGGTGCTGCCGAAAGCATCATCAATCCCATGATGGAGGTGCCGCCGACGGTTTCGCCCCCGCGCGTCACCCAGACTTCGGCCTCGAACTTCTCGACCAGTTGCACGAACTTGGCCGAGGCCCGCGCATGCAGGCCGCGCTTGTTGATGATCAGGAGCTCGCGGGAGATCGCATCGGGCGGCACCGCCGCCCCCGCATTGTTCGCGGGCACCTCCTCGTCACTCATTTGCCGGCGAGGACACGGCTGGCGATGGTGACGTATTTGCGGCCGGCCTCCTGCGCCATCGCGATCGCCTCGGGCAGCGAGCGTTCCTCGCGCACCTTGGCGAGCTTGACCAGCATCGGAAGATTGATGCCGGCGAGCACTTCCACCTTGGGACGGCTCATGCAGGAAATGGCGAGGTTGGAGGGGGTGCCGCCGAACATGTCGGTGAGGATGGCTACGCCATCGCCGCTATCGACGCGATTCACCGCTTCGATGATGTCGCTCCGACACAGATCGGAATCGTCCTCGGCGCCGATCGTCACGGCCTCAATTTGCTTTTGCGGGCCCATCACGTGTTCCAGCGCCGCCCTGAACTCGTCGGCAAGGCGCCCATGGGTCACAAGCACAAGACCAATCATCCGGAAACTCCTCGCGCGTGCATTTGGTGCACCGCACGAACGCGCCACTTTGACCATCCCGAGCCCCGGCGCAAGAGGGCTTCGTTGCGATTCGTCCCGGACAAGTGGGGCCGCTTCGGGAGGACGCGCCGGTCCTAATCCGTCGCGATAGTGGGGCTTATATGGTTAGCAATTTCCTTCCGACAATCAGGTGAAGGTCGGCCGGGGCTTGTACCAGCAGTTGTTGTCAAGGCCGCTACAACCAGGGGCAATGGCGAAAACCGCAAGTTCACTGGAATTCTGGGTATTTTTACCCCTTCAATCTCGCAGGTGAGCGACTGTGTCGCAGGCAGCCGTTCGCCATCTTCGGCTGCCAGATCGGCAACAAGCCCGACCACGGCCGCGTCGACATGCTCTATTCGCCGGATACCGAGGCCCCGGATTTCGATCAGGCCGGCCAGTTGCGGCACCGCCCGCACGATCAGATTTCCGGCGGCTGTGTCGAGGCGGACACGGTCGTCGCCGACCAGGATGGCCGGCGGAACCTGCCCTGAACGGCCGGCGAGAATCAGGTCGAAGGCGAGACGGGACTTGCCGGAACCGGAGGGGCCGCGGATCAGCACGGCCCGCTCGCCGACCAGCACGGCGGAGGCGTGCACCGTGGGCTTGCCGGTCATTGCGCGGGCAGTCTGACGACGAAGCGCGCGCCGGCCACCGTCGGCTGGCCGTCTTCGTCCTTGGGGCCCGGGCGGTTCTCTGCCCAGATGCGACCGCCATGGGCGTCGACGATCTGTTTGGAGATCGAAAGCCCAAGCCCCGAATTCTGGCCGAAGCCCTGGTGCGGCCGGTCGGTGTAGAAGCGTTCGAAGATGCGTTCCAGCGCATCCTCCCGGATACCTGGGCCGTCGTCGTCAACCACGATCTCGATCTCGGAGCGAACGCGGCGGCAGGTGATGCGTACCTTCTTGCCCGGCTCGGAGAAGGACTGCGCGTTGGACAGCAGGTTCGAGATCACCTGGCCCAGCCGCGAGTCGTGACCGGGCACCGCAAACGTGTCGGACGAGCCGCGGCCATCGAAGCGGACTTCGACCGCTACGTCGTGGCCCAGCCGGGTTTCGTTGGCGACGGAGGTGAGCGTCGTGAGCAGGCGGCGCAGATCAACCAGTGTCATATCCTGGCGCTGCAACTCGGCGTCGAGACGGCTGGCGTCCGAAATATCCGAGATCAAGCGGTCGAGGCGTTTCACGTCATGCTCGATCACCTCGAGCAACCGGGCTCGGCTGGCTTCGCTGCGCGCCAGCGGCAATGTTTCCACCGCCGAGCGCATCGAGGTCAGCGGATTCTTCAGCTCGTGCGCGACATCGGCGGCGAACATCTCGATTGCCTCGATGCGGTTATACAGCGCGTCCGTCATGTCGCGCAGCGCGCCGGAAAGATGCCCGATCTCGTCGCGGCGCCGGGTGAAGTCAGGGATTTCCACGCGGGTGCGGATACGGCGACGGACCCGTTCGGCGCTGTCGGCCAGCCGCCGCACGGGACCGGCGATGGTGCTGGCGAGCAGCAGCGACAGCATGATCATGACGGCCGAGGCGACCCCGCCGACCTTGAGGATCGCGAGCCGCTCGTTGGTCACCATCTGATCGATGTCGTCGCCCTGCGTCGACAGGAGCAGCACGCCATGCACCGCGCGGAAGCGCTGCACGGGAACGGCGACCGAGACGATGACGGCGCCGCGTTCGGTGACGCGCACCGCGCTGCTCTTCTGGCCTTCCAGCGAATGGGAGACTTCGGAGTAGCCCTTGCCGTTGTCGAGCTCGCGATAGGCCGGCAGATCGCCGCGGTTGAGCCAGGTGCGGATCGCGACCAGGCTGCGCTCGACGACGTTGGGTTTTTCGCTGGAAGGCGGTCCCAGTTCGATGCGCAGCACGTCGCCGCGGCCGAACAGGTTGCGGCTGTCGATGATCAGGCCGCCGTCGCGGTCATAGATCCGCGCACGGGTCTTGGTGGGTGAAATCAGGCGGCGCAGGATCGGCGCGACGCGCTCCGGATTGATGGGGAAGTCGGAATATTCGTCCGGGATGCCGTAGCTCTCGCCGGGCTTGAGATCGAGCAGCTTGTCGACATCGATGGTGGGCGCGTTGGTCTCCACCGTGGCGGAGGCCGCGATCGCGACCGCGATGATTTCGGCTTGCACTAGCAGGCTCTGCGCGCGCGCCTCGATCAGGCCGGCGCGGAATTGCGACAGATAGAGGATGCTCGCCACCAGCGCGACGAGGCCCGCAAGGTTGAGCGAGACAATTCGGCGCGTGAGGCTCGAGAAGGACAGCGAAAAGAAGTATTGCCAGGCGCGGCTGAGCCAATTCAGCGGCCGCTGCCAGGCCTTCAGCGCCGGCTTCTTTTCGGCAGACTCGTATTGATCGAGCGGCGCCGCGGCGTCCCCGGTTTGCAGACCCTGATGGAGCGGTGTTCGATCAAGCACAGGCAAAACTGCCGGTTGTCATCCTGGTCCCGCGATGCAATTCGCGGCCGCACCTTACCCCGGATGCGCGGCCGATGTCAGTCGTACAGGCACGCGCCAGACGCGCGTCAGGTTTCCTTGAAACGATAGCCCACGCCGTACAGCGTCTCGATCATCTCGAACTCGTCATCCACCATCTTGAACTTCTTGCGCAGCCGCTTGATGTGGCTGTCGATCGTGCGGTCATCGACATAGACCTGGTCGTCATAGGCCGCGTCCATAAGTGCATTGCGGCTCTTCACGACGCCCGGGCGGGTCGCCAGCGCCTGCAGGATCAGGAACTCGGTGACCGTCAGCGTGACCGGCTCGTTCTTCCAGGTGCAGGTGTGGCGCTCCGGGTCCATGCGCAAGAGGCCGCGGTCGAGCGCGCGGGCATCGGGCTCCTTGGGCGCTGCGGTCGGATCCTTGGGTTGCGAGCGGCGCAGCACGGCCTTCACACGCTCCACCAGCAGCCGCTGCGAGAACGGCTTGCGGATGAAATCGTCGGCGCCCATCTTGAGGCCGAACAATTCATCGATCTCTTCATCCTTGGATGTCAGGAAGATCACCGGCAGGTCGGACTTCTGGCGAAGCCGCCGCAGTGTCTCCATGCCGTCCATTCGCGGCATCTTGATATCGAGGATGGCGAGATCCGGCTGGCTGGTGCGGAAGCCGTCAAGCGCCGATGCACCATCCGTATAGGTCATGATGCGATAGCCCTCTGCTTCGAGCGCGATCGACACGGATGTGAGAATGTTGCGGTCGTCATCGACCAGGGCGATTGTGGGCATGAGCCTGCTTTCAGTATTGAGAGTGGCCAAACGGCGCGCAATCCAGCGGTCCGCCGCACAAATGGGCTGTGAACTCGGTCAAACGAGCAATGCAAGCTGGGCTGAAGTGTGACCGAGCCCTGTCAAAACGCGTTCCGAGGGAACCACGTTCCAACCCATCCGGGGTCCCGTTTAGCCCGAAAAAGAGACCAATTGCAATAACATGGCCGGAGATTCCTGATGCAGCCGACCCCCGATTTTAATCCTTCTGGATCAGCGAAATCCCTCCTTCGGAGAAGCCGGCAGGGAGCCCTCGCGACCCTGATGGTTAACAATGGCGACCCCTATTGCTCCCTGGTCAACGTCGCCACGAACCCCGATGGAGCGCCATTGCTGTTGATCTCGGGGCTTGCCGTGCACACCAGAAACATCCATGCCGACGCGCGCGTCTCGCTGATGCTCGATGAGCGCGTCGCAGGCGATCCGCTCGAGGGCGCGCGCATCATGCTGGCGGGACGCGCCGAGGAGCTTTCGGGCGACGACGTCGCGCTCGCGCGCCGCCGCTATCTTGCTGCCCATCCATCTGCGGAGGCGTTCGTCGATTTCGAGGACTTTTCCTTCTTCCGGATCGCGGCGTCCGGCCTGCATCTGGTCGCCGGTTTCGGCCGCATCATCGATCTGAAGCCGGCGCAATTCCTGACCGACATTTCCGATGCCGCCGACCTGCTCGAAGCCGAGGCAAGCGCGGTCGAGCACATGAATGAAGATCATCGCGAGGCGATGAATCTGTATGCAACGAAGCTGCTGGGCTCTGAGTCCGCCGAATGGCGCTGCACCGGCTGCGATCCCGAAGGCATGGACATGCAGGCGGATGGGCGAACACTGCGGCTGGAATTCCCGGAACGAGTCAGGACGGGCGCGGAATTGCGCAAGGTTCTGGTGCGGCTGGCAGCTGAAGCCCGGGCCATGCAATAAGCTTGCAACTTCCTTGAACACGCGACCGGTCTGGCGCGCTCCATGGCATGACATCGGGCAAACACCTGCCCGTTCGCCGCGATCACCTGCATCATGACGCCTGCGAGGCGGAATGTCAGCGCGGAGAGCAGCAAGGTTATGAGTTCGATCGCGCCTGGAAAAAATGCGGACAAGGCGCGCGTGGCACTGTCGACCGAGAGGTTGCGGCGGCGCTGGACAATCTCGGGCAAGTCTACGCCAGCCTCGGGAAAGGAATCCGAGGGACGCCGCCGGTGACGTGGGCGGTTCATCCGGCTGCGACCAGGCGCCTCACCACTTCCGCCGCCTATGATCGCCTTGAGGCCGGTCCCGACATCGGCCGCGGCAAGGCATGTTGCCAGTCGATGCGGGCCCACCACTCCGTCCTTGATGGGACCCTTCGCCTTGATCGGCGCGCGCCCGCCGTTCGATCGGTATTTAT
>JAEZEU010000353.1 GCA_023432885.1 Pseudomonadota bacterium
GCCCGGTACGCCAGCCGCCGGGCCCGGTGGTGATCTGGAACCTGATCCGACGGTGCAACCTGACCTGCAAGCACTGCTATTCGATCTCGGGCGACGTCGATTTTCCCAACGAACTCACGACCGGGGAAGTCTTTGGCGTGATGGACGACCTCAAGGCGTTCCGCGTGCCGGTGCTGATCCTGTCCGGCGGCGAGCCGCTGATGCGGCGCGACATCTTCGAGATATCCGAACGCGCCAAGGCGATGCGATTCTATGTCGGGCTCTCCAGCAACGGCACCCTGATCGACGCCGGTCTTGCCGACCGCATCCGCGACATCGGCTACGACTATGTCGGCATTTCCCTTGACGGTATCGGCGCCACGCATGATCGCTTCCGTGGCCGCGCTGGCGCCTACGACGAAGCGCTGGGCGGCCTGCGGCTGCTGCGCGACCGCGGCATCAAGGTCGGCGTCCGTTTCACCATGACCGAGGACAACGCCGCCGAGCTGCCGCGGCTGCTCGACCTGGTGGAGCACGAGGGTTTTCCGAAGTTCTATCTTTCCCATCTGGTCTATGCCGGCCGCGGCAACAAGAACCGCGGCACCGATGCGGCGTGGCAGACGACCCGCGACGCGATGAACCTCGTGATCGAACGGGCCTGGCGCTGGGCGCAGGCTGGCAGCGACATGGAGATCGTGACCGGCAACAACGACGCCGACGCGATCCATCTGCTGCAATGGGCCGGGCGCAACGCGCCACATGCGGTGGCGAGCCTGCGTGAAAAGCTCATGCGCTGGGGCGGCAATTCCTCCGGCGTGAACGTCGCCAACATCGACAATCTCGGCAACGTGCATCCGGACACGATGTGGTGGCATTACAATCTCGGCAATGTCAGAAAGCGGCCGTTCTCGGAGATCTGGTCGGACGTTTCCGATCCTGTCATGGCCGGGTTGAAGCGGCGGCCGCGGCAGATCGGCGGCCGCTGCGGCGCTTGCGCGCACTTTGCGATCTGCAACGGCAATACCCGTGTGCGCGCGTTGCGGATGACCGGCAATCCCTGGGCCGAGGATCCCGGCTGCTACCTCACGGACGCGGAGATCGGCCTTGCCGAGCCGGCGGAGCGTATCCGCACGCGCGCCTATCGCGGAGCCCGCCATGAAGTACCGATGTCTTACTAGCGCAATCGGTGCGCTGCTTGCGCTCGCTGTTTGTGAGCGCGCTTCCTCCGCCGAGCCCGATACCGCGAGGCTTTACGCCAACCATTGCGCGCAATGTCACGGCGCCGACCGGCTCGGCCAGCTCGGACCGGCCTTGCTGCCTGAAAATCTCGGCCGGCTCACGGGCGCGCGCGCAATCTCGGCGATCGCGAACGGCCGCGCCGCCACGCAAATGCCGGGCTTTGCCGGCGCGCTCAGCAATGAGGAGATCGCAGGCCTCGCCGCCTACATTGCGACGCCACTTCCGGCGCTGCCGGCATGGGGCATGGAGGCGATTGCCGCCAGCCGCATCATCCATGCACAGGCGCCGGCGCTAGACCGGCCGCGCTTCGACGCCGATCCGAAAAACCTGTTCGTCGTGGTCGAGGCGGGCGACCACCATGCGACTATCCTCGACGGCGATCGTTTTGAGCCGCTGGCGCGATTTCCGACGCGCTTTGCCCTGCATGGCGGTCCAAAATTCTCGCCGGACGGACGCTACGTCTTCTTCATGTCGCGCGATGGCTGGGTCAGCAAATACGACCTTTGGACGCTGACCATGCTGGCCGAGATCCGCGCCGGCATCAATGCGCGCAATATCGCGATCTCCCGCGACGGAAAGCACATTGCGGTGGCCAACTATCTGCCGCACACGTTGGTCATGCTCTCGGCCGAAGACCTGTCGGTCGAGAAGATCTTCGACGTCCGGGACAAGAAGGGCAATCCGTCGCGCGTGTCCGCCGTGTATCAGGCCCGGCCGCGCGACAGCTTCATCGCCGCGCTCAAGGACGTGCCGGAGATCTGGGAGATCGCGACCGATCCCAACGCGCCGCCGGTCTATTCCGGCTTCGTGCATTCGCACGAGAAGGGTATGGTCGAGGCGCTGCCGTCGTCGCAGGGCCTGTTCGCGCTGCGGCGGATCGAGACGCCGGAGCCGCTGGATGATTTCTTCTTCGATCCGCCCTATCGCAACCTGATCGGCTCGGCGCGCGAGGGCAGGGCAGTGGTGGTCAGCCTCGTGGTCGGGCACGACATCAAGCGCCTCGACATGCCCGGCCTGCCGCATCTCGGCTCCGGTATCGCCTGGAACTGGAACGGCCGGCCCGTGATGGCGACGCCGTTGCTGAAAGCTGGCAGGATCAACGTGCTGGACATGCAGGACTGGTCGCTGCTCAAGTCAATCGACACACCGGGGCCGGGCTTCTTCATGCGCAGCCACGAAAACTCCCCCTATGCCTGGACCGACAGCATGATGGGCGGCAAAAAGGACACGCTTTCGATCATCGACAAGCGTACGCTCGAGATCGTGCGCAGCGTGACGCCGGAGCCGGGCAAGATCGCCGCCCATGTCGAGTTCGACAAGGATGGCCGGCATGCGCTGGTGTCGGTGTGGGAAGACAAGGGAGCCCTCGTGATCTACGATGCAGCGACGTTTGCGGAAGTGAAGCGGCTTCCGATGTCGAAGCCGTCGGGCAAATACAATGTCTGGAACAAGATCAACTTCTCGGATGGAACCAGCCATTGAGTGAGAGCGCGGCTGCGACAACGGCGCTCCTGATCGCCGCGCACGGCGAAAGGCGGCCGGGGGCCAGCAACGAAAGCGTGATGCGGATCGCGCGCGCGCTCCGTGCCCGTAAGATCGTGTCCGAGGTCGCGGTCGGGTTTATCAACGGCGTGCCTACGATTGGGGATGCACTGGGCGGAGTGACAGCACGCAAGGTCATCGTCTACCCGCTGTTTGCGTCGAATGGCTACTTCACGCGGGATCGCCTCGTACAGCTGATTGATGAAGCAAGTGGGGCCACGCGCGAGATCGAGATTCTTCCTCCGTTTGGCCTCGACCCCGGTCTCCCCGGGTTGGTCATCGACCACATCGATCGGGCGGCACTGGAAAGCGGGCTCATCACCAAATCGTTGACGGCCGTTCTGCTTGCGCATGGCTCGCGGCGGGATCCAGCCTCCCGCGAGGCGACCCAGGGAATAGCGAACGAGATCGCCAGGTGCGAGGTCTGCCGCGATGTCGCCGTTGCCTTTCTGGAGGAGCGGCCAAGTCTCGAAGAAGCGGTGCAATTGATCGAAGGACCGGCGATTGTCGTAGGCATGTTCTCCGGCGACGGCGTGCATGGCGCCCGGGACGCGCCGCAACTGGTCGCGAAGCTCGCGCGGGGTGATGTGATTTATTCCGGCGTGATCGGGAATGCGCCCGGAATCGAGGACGTGGTTGGTTGCTCTGTGCTCAGGGCGCTGGCGGGACAGCCCCTTGCACAGTCGGATTAATCTCATGGCCCTGGGAAGTCAGGACCAGGAGCCGACCAAAGCGTCGCTATCCGTCACTACTGCCACGTTCTGGAGCGCGTAGTTCACGGAAGCCGTGTGCCATTCGGCATTCATCGTCGAGCAGCAATCCTCGGGCACCACCATGTAATAGCCCTTGTCCGCGCCGGTACGGGAAGTGTGCTCGATCGACATGTTGGTCCATGCCCCGGTAACGATGACGATGTCGCGCCTCAGCGCTTTCAGCACGGTTTCAAGCCGCGTGCCCTCCCAGGCGCTCATGCGCTGCTTCTCGACAATGTGGTCTCCCGATTGCGGCTCGAGGCTAGGGACGGGCGCGGCACCCCAGCTTCCGCGCACCATCGCGCTTGCATCCGCAAGGCCCTCGAACAGCGGCGCATTCATCGTCACACCGGGACAGCCGGCTTCGACCACGAACCAGACATGGATGACGGGAATGCCGCGCGCGCGTGCAGCGGTGGCCAGCCGGGAGGCGTTGGAAATCGCGTTCTGTTCCCGGCAATGGATCGGCGAGCCGGAGGAGGCGAAGGCGCCACCTTCCATCACCACATCGTTCTGCATGTCCTGGATGATGAGCGCGCAGCGCGACGGATCGAGCGTATAGCCGGGGGCGGCCTTCATCGTGCCGTTGCGGCCAACGCTGGCGCCAGCCTGAGGGGCAGAGCCGCTTCGCGCGGCCCCCTGCCGCATGTAGGGTTCGATGCGCGGGCCGACTTTTGTCTCCATCGCGTACACGGAATGGGTCGCGGTGAAGAACAGCGTACGGAAATCCGGACCGCCCCAGGTGAGATTCCCGACGAGCTCGGGCACGCGCACCTTGCCGATCAGCGCGCCATCAGGCGCATAGACCCAGACGCCGCCGGGTCCGCAGACCCAGACATTGCCTTGTGCATCGCATTTCATGCCGTCCGGTACGCCGGGTTCGCTCGGCGAATAGATCGCAGAGGCGAAAACCCGCCCTCTCGCAAGTGTGCCGTCCGACTGGA
This sequence comes from Pseudomonadota bacterium, assembly GCA_023432885.1. Classification (GTDB taxonomy): domain Bacteria; phylum Pseudomonadota; class Alphaproteobacteria; order Rhizobiales; family Xanthobacteraceae; genus Bradyrhizobium. The sequence goes on from JAEZEU010000353.1 coordinate 4,457, forward strand.
CCTCGAACACCCGGATCAACTGCTGCACTGTATCGTTGATGTAGAGCAGCTTTTCGTCCGGTGAGAAGCAGAGCCCGTTCGGTTGCTCGAACAAATAGCGGTCCACCAGCAACTGCGGCTTTCCGCCGCCGGGGGGCAGGCGATAGACGCCCTGGAAGCCGAGCTGGCGCGGCCGCTCCACGCCGTAAACCGGCATGCGTCCATACCAGGGATCGGAGAAATAGATCGAACCGTCGGATTTCACGCAGACGTCGTTGGGGCTGTTCAGCTCCATCCCCTCGAAATGCGAGGCGAGGACCTCGCGCCGCCCGTCCGGCCGCTCCCGCACGAGGGTCGACGTCGCGTGCTCGCAGACGATGAGGTTGAGCTCGGCATCGTAGGTCATGCCGTTGCACTTGTGCGCCGGCTTCATCACCTCGCGGATGCCGGTCGAATCGTAGCGGCGGCGAACATCGCCCGGCATGTCGGAGAACAACAGAAATCCGTCTCGCGGATGCCAGACCGGCCCTTCCGTGAACTGGAAACCGGTGCCGATCTGGCGCACGGGTGCCCAGAGATCGACGAGATCGGCAAAGCCGGGCCGGACGGCGACATGCGTTGTCATGGCGAACCCCCTCGATCGGACGGCCGTTCATGCCGACCGATTTCAATCACTACATCGGGAACCAGTTGCGCGGTGGCAGGCTCTGCACCACCGGGCCGGGAACGGCCATGTCCATGCGCCCGATCACCTGACCGCCGCCGATCTTCGCGGGCTTGTCGTGGATCGGCAGCAGGAATTTCGAACTGGAGAGCAGCTTCTTGATCGCGGCCTTTTCCTCGCGCTTGGAGACGCCGTGATTGCCGGTCGTGCGCGGCTCGTTGGCGTGGATTTCGTGGAAGGGATTCACGATCTGGTCGTTGAAATCGTAGATCACGTCGCCGCAAATCGTGGCGCGGCCCTCGACGGTGTCGATATGGACGTTCATCGAACCCTCGGTGTGTGCGCCAGCCGCCTCCATGTAGCAGCCGGGGAAGAGTTCGATCATGCCGGTGAGCTCGAGATCTTCGAGCCGCAACGCGTCCTTGGTGTGGAGACGGTCGATCAGATGCTTGATGTCGGGCGCGGGGTACTGCGGATGCATCAGTCCCGAGACTGAATACTCCAGCTCGCGGCGGTTGATGATCACGGTCGTGTTCATCGGGAAGAGTTCGTCCTTTCCCGCGTGGTCGATATGCAGGTGCGTGTGCAGCACGTAGCGCACGTCGCCCATCCGCACGCCGTATTTCGCGAGCTGGTTCTCGATCATGTTCTCGTGGAACTGGAGGCCGCGCATTCCGAGGCTCTCCATGATCTGGTTGTTGCGGTAGCCGGTATCGATCACGAGGGGCCAGGGTCCGCCCAGGATCAAAAAGCCGTAGGTCGGCACACGACGCGTGCGGCCGCAATCGCGCCCCAGCACGAGGAAGCTCGATTCAAGCTCGATATCGCCATAGTCGAGCACCTTGATCTCCAAAGCCATCTGGCCCTCCCATTTCTTCTATTGGCCGAGCCGGTAGACCCGGCGCGCAGTTTTGTTGAAAACCTGATCGTGATCGGTTGCCGGTACGCCCGCGCGATGTGCCGCGACGAGTGCGGCATAGGTCGTCCAGAGCTTTTCGATCGGGAAGTTCGAGCCGAACAGGCAACGCTCCGCGCCGAAAAGTGCGAGCGCTTCGTCCGCGATGAAGGCGACATGCGCCGGATCGTTGCGCCGGAGGAATGTGCCGAGGCCCGACAGCTTGCTGACGATGTTGGGACAGGCGGCGAGGCGCTTCATGCCCGCACGCCATGATGCGATGCCCTCCGGCGTCAGGTCCTCCAGCATGCCCGCATGCTGCAGGACGAACGTCACGGCCGGGCAGGCCATGGCCAGCTCCGCCGCCCCCGCCACCTGGCCTGCGAAAACCTGGAGATCGAAACTCCAGTCATAGTCCGCAAGCCGCGCGACGTTGCGCTGCAGGGTCGGATCGCGCGCGAGATCGGGCGACTGCGCGAAGCGATAGAGCGGGTTGTCATGCCAGTGGAGCTGCATCCGGACGCCGCGAACCGATGGCTCGGCGGTCAGCGCATCGAGCTGGGGCCGGATATCCTCTGCAAGCATGTCGGCATAGGCGACGATCGCGATCGGGAAAGCTGCGCGGCGCGCGGACTCCGCCACGAACCGCACCTCGTCTAGCGCGCGTTCCGGCGCCCAGTTCGCCTGCACGTAGACGGCTTCGGTGATGCCCTCGGGCCGGCAATCGGCGAGGTATTCCTCGACCGGATAGTCGCGCCGGATCGGCTCATACGGTCCGAAGATGCGCGGCTGCATCGGTCCCAGCAGCCACGGCAGATCGGCCTGTCGCCAGATGTGAAAATGTGCGTCGACCAGTCCCGTCATGCTGCTTTCGCCTTTCCGATGGCAAGAATCGCGCCGCAGAGGCGCGATGTGGAGCTCGCGTCGCCCAGCGAGGCGAGCATCGGGCGGATGGCGCGCAGCGCTTCGGTCTCGGGGCGGTACGTGGGATCGATCGCGAGCGGCGTGAACCAGTCAATTCTGAAAGCGCGTGCCGCGAGGCGCTGCACGGCGCGTATCATCGTCGTCGGGTCGCCACGCTCGAGCCCGTCGGATAGCACGATGACGCTGGCGCCGCGCGCATAGCCGCCAAAGCGCGGCACGGCTAGGAATGCTTCGAGCGCGTCGCCGATCCGGGTGCCGCCATCCCAGTCGGCGACGAGGCCTGATGCTTCGGAAAGCGCGTGCGCGCGGTTCTTGAGCCGCAACGCGCGGGTGAGGCGCGTCAGGCGCGTACCGAACGTGAAGACTTCCACGCGCGGCATCGCGTGGACGATTTCATGCGCCAGCGCCAGATGCGCATCGCTGCGCGCCTTCATCGAGCCGGATACGTCGATCAGCAGAAGAATGGGGCGGGGGCGCGTCGCGCGCCGCTGCCGCTTCAGGCTCATCACCTCGCCTTCGTTCCGCATGGCCGCCCGCAGGCTGCGTGCGAGGTCGATGCCCTTGCCGCGCCGCGCCGCCTTGTGGCGATAGCCGCGCCGGCGGGGCAGGGAATCGGGCAGGGCGTCGGCAAACCGCCGCAGCGTCTCTGCATCGTCCGGCGCGCGCAGCGAGCGGATCGCAAGCGCTACCGCCCCCGTGGCGGCCTGGCCCGTCTCGTTGACATCGTCGCCGATCACGACTTCCTCGGTGCCGATGTCGTCCTGCACCTGCACGTCGTCATCCGCTTGCCACTCGTCCTCACCCGGCTCGCCGACAGCCCCGAGGAAATGCAGGTCGAACAGCGCGTCAAAACGCGCCCGCTGCTCCGGATGCGGCGCAAGCGTCGCGACCGCGGCCTTGCGCACGTGCTCGATGCTGCGCGGACCAAGCAGCTCCACCGCCTGGAGAAAGCTCACCGTCTGCTCGGGAGCAATCGCAAATCCGTGTTCGCGCAGCAGGACCGGAAAGCCGATCAGCGGGCGTACCGCGCCGGGCACCTTCACGCTCATGCCGCCATCCCCGGTATGAACTGCGCAAGCCGCGGACGCAGATGGGCGAGGTCTTCCTCATCCTTGATCGCCGCGCCGAGGGAACGGCGGAACGCCTCCGGCCAGGATGCGCCGGTGCGGGCCAGCGCGGTGGCGGCCTCGGCCCAGTCCACCGCCTCGGCAACGCCGGGAGGCTTTGAAAGTGGTTCGTTACGAAGTATGCCGACAGCGGCGACTACGGCGCGCGCCGTACTTTCCGCGACGGCGGATGAACGCAGCATGATGACCTCGGCCTCGCGCGCCGGATCCGGATAGGCGATGTAGTGATAGACGCAGCGCCGGCGCAGCGCTTCGTGCAGATCGCGCGTGCGGTTCGAGGTGAGGATCACCACGGGGCGTTCGGCTGCGCGCAGCGTGCCGCGCTCGGGGATCGAAATCGAGAAGTCGGAAAGGAATTCGAGCAGGAAGGCTTCGAACTCGTGATCGGAACGGTCGATTTCGTCGATCAGCAGCACGGTCGAATCCGGCCGGCGCAGGGCCGTGAGCATCGGGCGCTCGATCAGGAATTCATCGCGGTAGATATCAGTACTGGTTCCCTCCTGCGCCTGCCGGATCGCCAGCATCTGGCGGGGATAATTCCACTCGTACAGCGCCGCCGCGGCGTCGATCCCCTCGAAACATTGCAGCCGGATCAACTGGCGTCCGAGAATGCCGGCAATCGCCTTCGCGGCCTCGGTCTTGCCGACGCCCGGCGCGCCTTCCAGCAGCAGCGGCTTGCCGAGCGCCAGCGCGAGATAACCTGCGGTCGCGATCCCGTCATCGGCAAGATACAACGCCGACCTGAGCGCGTCCGCGAGCGCCTCGGGGCTCGAAATGCCGGCAATGGTGGTGCGCAGCGCCATGGTCAGCCGCCCCGCCTTGCCTGCGGGCGCGCGCCGCCAATCGCGCGAATCCCGCGCAGCACTTTTTCCGGCGTGATCGGGAGTTCATCGACGCGAACACCGACCGCGTTGAACACGGCATTGGCGACCGCCGGCAGCACCGGATTTGCGCACATCTCGCCGGGCCCCTTGCCCCCGAACGGGCCGTCCGGCGCGGGGCGTTCCAGCACGCTCGCGGAATAGGGCGCGATGTCGCCCGGTCCCGGCATCAGGTACTCGTTGAAATCGCGCGGACCGTGGTCGGGATTGGGATAATAGGGCTCCGGCGTTTCGAACAGCACATGGCTCTGGCCCATCCAGGCCCCGCCGACCAGCTGCTGCTCCACCATTCTCGGGTTGAGCGCGCGGCCAAGCTCATAGGCGCTCGTGATGTTGAGCAAGGTCACTTCGCCGGTCTCGTCATCCACCTCCACGTCAGCCACGAGACAGGCATGGGCAAAGGCGGTGTTGGGATTCATCTCGCCGGTCTCCGGATCGACTGCGGAGAGTGGAATGAGAAAGATGCCGCGCCCGGCGATCGTCTTGCCTTGCTTGAACTGCGCGGCCTGCGCGGTTGCCTTCACGGTGATCGAGCGGGAAGGGGCGCCGCGCACGTGGATATTGCCGCGCCCGTCGGTAACGAGGTCGGCGGCGTTGACCTCGAGCTCCTCGGCGGCGGCTTCAAGCAGCACACCGCGCGCCTCGCGCGCCGCGGCGATCACCGCGTTGCCCATGCGATGCGTGCCGCGCGAAGCGAAGGAGCCCATGTCGTGCGGGCCGGTGTCGCTGTCGGCGGTGTCGACATAGACATCCTCGACGGGTACGCCGAGCGTTTCGGCCGCCACCTGCCGCGTGACCTGCTTCATGCCTTGGCCGAGATCGATCGCCGAAAGCGCAACGGTGAATTTGCCATCGGGGTTGGAGTGAATCAGTGCCTGGCTGGGATCGCCGCCCAGATTCATGCCGATGGGATAGTTGATGGAGGCCATGCCGCGGCCCTTGTGCCGTGCCATCTCATCGCCTCCTTGTTCCGAAGACCGACGAGAAACGCATCGCGCCGTGCTGAGGTTGGCCGCCAGGAGCCGGTGCTGGCGGCGGCGTGCCGGGCTGGGCCGCGGGAGCCGCTGGCGGCATCGGGGCAAGCGGCGCCGGAGCTTGAACCGCCGGCTGCGCCATCGGACGCGCCGGCTCATAGCGCGGCACGTTTGGTGCTGCGGGCCGCGCGTCGCGGCTGCCCTCCAGCTCCGGCTGCTTGGTCAGCGGGATGCGCATGGTGCCGGCCGGCAGGGTTTGTGTCGCAGGTCCGCTACGCGTCTCGGGCCGGCCGATCTGGCCGCGCTGATCGATGGGCGTGGCGGGGATTTGCCCGCGCTCGCCCTGTCCGCCGCCCTCGAGCGAGGATTGCCGCCTGGCATTCTCGGAAATTGGCCAGCGCGCCTTCTCCGCCGCCACCTGTACGCATTCGATCAGCGCCGTGTTTTTCGCCACGCGCCGGTGAGCTTTCATGTCGCCGTCGCGATAGGCGTTGAGGATACGGAATTCCATCGGATCCATGTTCACGGCATGGGCGAGCTTGTCCATTTGCACCTCGAGCGCAAAATCGGCCGCCGTGATGCCGAAGCCGCGCATTGCCGTGGAGGGGCAGCGGTTGGTGTAGGAGACGTAGATGTCCGACGAGACATTCGGGATCCAGTAGGGTCCCGGAAGATGCGCCGTGCACTTGACTGCGGCATAAGAGGAGAGGCGGGTATAGGCGCCGGCGTCGAAATAGGAGCGGACATGCCGCGCAATGATGCGTCCATCGCGCATCAGGCCGTCCTTGACATAGACCCGCTCGGCTCCGCGAGGCGAGCCGTAGAGCATTTCCTCCTCGCGATCGAGCACGTAGCGCACAGGCCGGCCGGTCAGCATCGCGCCGAGGATCGCGAGCGGCTCAGTGAGCGAATCCACCTTGCCGCCGAACCCGCCGCCCACGGTGCCGCCGATGAAATGCAGCCGGTTCGACTCGAGATCGAGGATCTTGGCCGCCGTGCCAAGCGAGAAGAACAGCCCTTGCGCGCAGGAATGCACGACGAAGCGGTTGTCCTGCTCCGGCGCGGCGATCGAGCCGTTCGTCTCCGTCGGAGCGTGCTCGATGGGAGAAGTCTGGTAACGCTCCTCGATCACGATGTCGGCGGCGCTGAAGGCCCTTTCCGTGTCGCCGAAGCGCAGCTTCTGGTGATCGAATTTCTCATGATACTCGAAATAATTGCGCGGGTAGGTGTCGTTGACGACCGGCGCGCCGGGCTTCAGTGCTTCCTCGACATCGAAGACGGCCGGCAGGACCTCGTAGTCGATCCGCACCAGCTTGCGCGCTGCCATCGCGGCTGCTTCGCTTTCGGCGATAACGGCCACGACCGGCTCGCCCTTGTAATGCACCTTGTCGACGGCAAGCGAAGGCTCGTCGTCCTTGCCGAAATTGATCAGGCTGAGCAGAGTGTTCTTGTTCACGGGCACGTCCGCCGCCCGCAGAATGCGCTTCACGCCCGGCGCGCGCTCCGCCGCGCCGATATCGATCGAACGGATGCGGGCATGGTGATGCGGGCTGCGCACCACCTTCAGGTGGAGCAAGCCCTCGAAGGCGTGATCGTCGAAGTAACGCGAGCGCCCCGTGACATGGCCGGGCATGTCCTGGCGCTGGATGCCCATGCCGACGACGTTGAGATTGTCATCGCGCTCATTGGCGAAGTAGTCCTTCCGGATCTCGAGCATCTCGTTCTCCCTCAGGCGCGCTTCTGGTCGCCAGCGCCGGCCGCGGCGAGAATGGCGTTGATGATCGGCTCATAGCCGGTGCAGCGGCAGATGTTCCCGGCGATCGCCTCGATCACTTCTTCCCGGCTCGGCCTTGGGTTGCGGTCGAGAAGGGCGCGAGCCGACATCAGCATGCCGGGCGTGCAGAAGCCGCACTGCGCGGCGAAATTGTCCATGAAGGCCACCTGCAGCGGGTGCAGGGTCGGTCCGTCCGCCAAGCCGGAAGCCGTCTCCACATGGCGGCCTTCGCAGGCCACCGCCAAAGTGAGGCAGGCCAGCTGCGGCTCGCCGTCGATCAACACGGTGCAGACCCCGCATGTGCCTTGTCCGCAGCCATATTTCGGCGCGAACTCGTTGAGGCCGCGGCGAAGGGTCATCAGGAGGTTGTCGGCGGCGTCGATGAAGGCGGCGCGATCCGAGCCATTGAGGCGAAACTGGACGGGAACTTTTGCCATGCGGGCTTCTTCCTCAGCGTCCTTCGCCGGTCAGGAGCCGCCCGAGGTGCACGGGCAGCACCTCGCGGCGATACCATTCGCTGGCTATGGCGTCGGTGGTGGGATGGGTGCCTTCGAGAGCGGCGGCCTTCGCAGCCTGAATGCCTGTCGCATCGAGCGTTTTTCCTTCGAGCGCGCGCTCGACACCCCGTGCCCGCACGGCCGTGGGGGCCATCGCCCCGTAGGCGACGCGCGCCTGGCTGATCCGGCCGCCGGAATTGGGCAGGTGGGCGGCGATGCTCATCACCGCTAGACCCTTCGGCTTCACCCGGCTGACCTTGCGGAAGCGAAAGTCTGCCGCATTCTGCGGTTTCGCGAACTGCACGCCGGCGACGAGTCCGGAGATGCCGCGTTCACGCGTGCTGAGAAATTCGTCGAGCGCCATGGCGCGGGCGGAGCCGTAACCGGACTGCACCATGACCTGGGCATCGAGGGCCAGCAGCGCAACGGTGAAATCTCCATAGGGCGACGGCGCAAACAGATTGCCGCCGATCGTCGCCATTTGCCGGATCGCCGGGCCGCCAACGGTGCGCGCGGCAGCGTGCAGCAACGCGAGATCGCCGTTGTTCAACACCATCGCCATCGTGACGCCAGCGCCGAGCTCGATGCGCGCGCCTGACGTGTTCATCTGGCGGAAGGCGGGATCGGTGATCCGCAGCAGCGTTCCATCGAGCAACCGCCCCTCGTTGACGTCCCGCATCACCAGCGTGCCGCCCGAGAGGAGCTTGGTCCGCTGATCGGAACTGAGGATGCCGGCGGCTTCCGCCATGCTGGTAGCAACGCGCACGTCGAGCGGCATGTCAGATGGCCTCCCTTTGCAGCTGGGGCAGCCGGCGAACGGCCTCCATGCCGGCGACATAGACCTCTTCCCCCACCATGCGGGCGAGTTCTTCCTCGCGCCCCGGCGGCGTCGTGAACCGGCTTTCCCAGTGCCAGAAGCTGCGATTGCCGTCGGTCACCGGCAGCAGGCGTATGTGCGCGACGTAGTTGAAGAGGGGAATCGGGGTGTCCAGCAGGCAATAGCTGCAGGTCATCTCGAGATCGGACAGCGAGAGTAGTTGTTCGCGCAACTCGTTGCCGTCCTGCAGCGTGAAGCGGCGGACGCAGCCGACCTTGTCCACGGGATAGCCGCGCTCGATCAGGCTGGTGGCCACGATGGGATGGTACTGTTCATGCGCATTGAAATCGCGCACGACGGCCCAGAGCCGGTCAACAGGCACATCGATGATCGTGCTGCGAACCACCTTCGGCACATCAACCTCCGAAGGCACGCTTGAGCGCGTCAAAGCCGCCCTGAAACACGCTGCCGCCGATGTTGGAAAGCAGCTCACCCTCCTTGTCGGGCGCGCAATCGAAATCGGCGGACCACTCGATGAAGGTCCTGTCCTGATCGGTGATCGGGGTAAGCCGCAGGGTCGCCACGTAGTTGGTGAGCGGCATCGGTGAGTCGAGGATCGAATAGGTACAGAACATGTCGAAGTCGGAGAGTCCGAGCAGTTGCTCGCGCAACCGGTCGCCGTTTCGAAGCGAGAAATTGCGGATGCAGCCCACCTTGTCTGCGGGCTCGCTATTCTCGATGCGGCTTTCGGCGATCGCCGGGTGCCAGTTTGACAGCCCGTTGAAATCGCGCACACGGGCCCAGACCCGTGCGGCCGAAGCGTTGATCACGCTGGATGTGTAGACCCGAGCCATCGCCGCTTACTCCTTGGCCTTGCTACCAGTACCGCCGCCAGGCTTGCCGTCCTTCGGCTTCACGCCCGGCGCTTCCTTGCCGATGCGTTGCATGTCGCTTGCCTCGCGGATCAGCCCGCCCATCTTCGCAAGGTTGCCGCCTTCGATGCCGATCTCCTTCAGCACCTCGTCGATCAGCGGCGCCTGCACGCGGTAGCGCAACGCACTTTCGATCACCTCGTCGGTGGGCGTGCGGAGGGCGGAGCCGCCGCCCGAGCCGGCCAGACCGTCGACGTGCAGGATTTTGATGCCGTCGATCTTTTCCATCGGCTTGACGCTCTCGCGTACGATGCCCTCGATGCGGTCGAGCAGGCGCCGGCGGAACAGGCCGTAACGCGCGCCGTCCGACAGCACATTCTCGGCCTCGTAGAGCAGCTTCTGCGCCTCCGCTTCCACCGCGCGACGCACCTGGTCGGCCCCAGCGGCGATGCGGATCTCCTCGGCCGCCTTCTCGGCGAGCGTTACTTCCACGGCCTTGCGACGCTTGGCGCTTTCGCTCTCCTGCACGGTCTTCACAAGTTCTTCCGCCTCCACCGCCTTGGCGCGGGCCAGTTCGGCCTTAACCCGGGCCGCGGATTCCTCCAGCGACTTGGCATAGAGAGTAATGGCCTTTTCCATCCCGGCGTTCTCCACGTCCCGCTCGCGCTCGATCTCGAGCTTGCGCAGGTCGCGCTGGCGTCCCACGCGGGCCTCGTCCAGGCCGCGATCGGACGAGATGCGTGCGCGCTCCACCTCCTCGTTGGAAGTAATCTGTGCCTCCTGCAGCGCCTGGGCGCGGGCGATCTCGAGTTGTTCGAGTGCGCGCCGACGCTCCACCCTTGCTGCTTCGAGCGTCTGCTCGCGGGCAATGTCGACCTTGTCGACTTCCTGTTTGGCGATGATTTCCGCCTGGCGCAGCGTTCTGTCGGCATCGGCACGCTCCACCTTCTTTGCCGCGAGCGTTATGGCGCGTTCCTCTTCGGCGACCTCGATGGTCTTCTTCTGATCGATCTGGAGCATTTCGCGCGTCTTGGTGGAGGCGATGCGATCCTGCTCGAGTTTGAGCTCGGTGGCGATGCGCTGACGTTCCACATCGTCGCGCTTCTTGATTTCCCTGGCCTCGAGCGATGCCGCGCGCTGAATTTCCAGCTCTTTCGTCGACAGTTCGGCGGCGATGCGTTCGGCGGCAAGGGCCTTCTCCTGGGCAATGCGTGCCGCCTCCGTCGCCTCGCGCGCCGAAATCTCGGCGGCGTCCAGGGCCTTGTTGCGGGCGATCTGGAGGGCGCGTACGCGCTCCTCCTGCGCGATGCGCGCCGACTCGATCGCTTCGCGGGCCGCAATATCCTCCTGTTCGAGGGTCCGGGTCCGCTCGATTTCGCGGTTACGAACCTCCTGCTCGCGGGCAATGCGCTCGGCATTCACCGATGCTTCCTGAAGGATGCGCGCCTTGTCGGTGGATTCGCGGGCGGCGATCTCTGCGGCTTCGATTACCTTCGCACGTTCGATTTCCTTCTGGCGGATATCGCGCTCGGAAGCGATACGGGCGGCATTGATGGCCTGCTCATTCGAGATTCGCGCCTTCTCGACCAGTTCGCGCGCGGCGATTTCGGCTTCCTCTACCGCCCGCGTCCGCTCGATCTCCTTGTGACGAATATCGCGCTCGGAGGCGATGCGTGCCTCACTGATGGCGCGCTCGTTGGATATCCGCGCCTTCTCGATTTCCTCACGGGACTGGATCTGAGCCTGTTCAGCTTCGGTGTCGCGCGCCGCGCGCTCGCGCGCCACCTCCGCACGCTGCATGGCACGGTGAATTTCGATCTCGCGCTGCTGTTCGAGCCGCGCCGACTCGCTCTCGCGCTCGATGTCGAGCGACTGGCGTTCGGCTTCGAGGTTGCGGGTGCGGATCTTGATCATCGCCTCCTGTTCGATGTCGTTCCGCAGTTTCCGCTTCTCCTCGATCTCCCCGATGATCCGTGTCAGACCTTCCGCGTCGAAGCGGTTCGATGGGTTGAAGTACTGCAGGTCGGTCTGGTCGAGATTGGTGATGGCAACGCTTTCGAGCTCGAGCCCGTTCTGGTCGAAGGCCTCAACGGCTGAATCCTTCACCCGCTGCACGTAGGTGCCGCGTTTCTCGTGCATCTCCTCCATTGTCATCTCGGAGGCGATCGAACGCAGCGCCGAGACAAGCCTGCCGGAAAGCAGGGTGTTCAACTCATCGGGCTGCAGCGTGCGCCGACCGAGCGTTGCGGCCGCTACCGCTACCGCTTCGCGCCGCGGGCGAACGCGCACATAGAATTCGGCATCGATGTCAACGCGCATCCGGTCGCGGGTGATGAGTGCCTCGTCGTTCGCGCGGGTCACGGCCATTCGGAGAACGTTCATGTTGACCGGTGTAACGTCATGGATGATCGGGAGCACGAAGGCGCCGCCATTGATCACCACTTTCTCGCCGAAGAGACCGGTGCGAACGAACGACACCTCCTTCGAGGAGCGGCGATAGAGCCAGTTCACCAGATAGACGATGATCGCGATGACGATCACCGCTACGATGAGCCAGAGAATGAGGGTTCCGATCAATTGCCCCGTCATGTCACGTTCCTCCCGTTCGCCGTCCCTATGGGGTGGCGCTTGACCGGCCGATTGCCCCAGCCGGGTTGTCGTCGGTGCCGCCCTTGCGGCCGATCGTCTTGAATGCGCGTGTCTGATCGCGGATCGCGACTTCCACCGGCAAGCGCTCCATCGAGGAGGCGCCGTAGAAGCCGTGGCAATGTCGCGTGTTCTTCATGATGAAGTCAGCATCCGAAGGCTCAGCCACCGGGCCACCGTGCACGAGAATGATGGTCTCCGGATTGACCGAGACTGCCGCCTCGGCCCAGCGCTCGACGAGCGCGGGGCAATCGGCAAGCTTGAGCGCGGTTTCCGCCCCGATCGAGCCGCCGGTCGTGAGGCCCATATGGCAGACGATGATATCAGCTCCGGCGCCGGCCATGGCGGCCGCATCCTTCTCCGAGAAGACATAGGGCGTGGTGAGCAGGCCTTTGCTCCTGGCGAGCGCCATCATCTCCACCTCGAGGCCGTAACCCATGCCGGTCTCTTCAAGGTTTTGCCGGAACACGCCGTCGATCAGGCCTACGGTCGGAAAGTTCTGCACGCCGGAGAAGCCGATGCGCTTCACGTCGTCGAGAAAGACATCCATGGAGCGGAAGGGATCCGTGCCGCAGACCCCGGCGATGACAGGCGTGTGCTTGACCACCGGCAGCACCTCGCGCGCCATGTCCATCACGATCGCATTGGCATCGCCATAAGGCATCAGCCCTGAGAGCGAACCGCGACCGGCCATGCGGAAGCGGCCGGAATTATAGATAACGATGAGATCGATGCCGCCGGCTTCCTCGCATTTGGCAGAAAGGCCGGTGCCGGCGCCGCCGCCGACGATCGGCTCGCCACGAGCGATCATGGCGCGATAGCGTGCGAGAAGGTCGGATCGGGAGAAGCCGGGCATCGATCAGCTCCTTCCGGATGCGCCGCGGGCGCGGCTCTGGTGCAAGGTCCGGAAATGCTGGACCAGGGCGACGGCGAAAGCCGGGCTGTTGATGTGGTGCGGAAGCCGGATGATCTGGCGATTGGCCGTCACCTGTACCGCTTCGGTGATGGCGCCGAACAGGGCGGCATCGGCTTCCGGATCCCAAAACGGTTGTCCCGGCGCATCCAGTGCGGAGAGGCCGCCTTCCGGCAGCAGGAAACGAACCGGGCCTTCCATCCGGTTGAGCTTCGCGCCGATCCAGCGCCCCATCCGCCGGTTTTCTTCCGCCGTGGTGCGCATCAGCGTGACTTGCGGATTGTGCGGATAGAGCGTGCGGTTGCCGTAGCGCGCCGGCACGGTGTCAGGAGCAGCGAAGTTCACCATGTCGAGCGCACCGACCGACCCGACATAGGGAATCCGGGTCCGGATGATTGCCCCAAAACGGTCCTCCGTGGCAGGCAAAATGCCGCCCATCATCATGTCGCAGACCTCGGTCGTCGAAACGTCGATCACGCCCGGCATCAAACCGGAATCAATTAGCTTCTCCATCGACCTGCCGCCCATGCCCGTGGCGTGGAAGACGAGCGGCTCCCAATCCTTCTCGATCAGCTTGGTGACCTGTTGCACGCATTGTGTCGTGACGCCGAACATGGTCAGGCCGACGAGCGGCCGTTCGGCGGCAGCGCGCCGGCCGGGGCTCGGCGCGTTCTGCTCGATCCAGCTGCGCGCCATTGCCGCCATGGCATGCGCGCCATTGCCGAGCACCGCGCGGGAGAGGCGGTTGAGCCCCTGAATGTCGGTGACCGAATGCATCATCGTGATGTCGGTCGGTCCGACATAGGCGGCGACATTGCCTGCCGCCATGGTCGAGATCATGATCTTCGGCACGCCGACCGGTAGCATTTGCATCCCGGCCGTTGCGATCGCCGTGTTGCCGGAACCGCCCGCGGAAATCATGCCGGCGACGTTCTGCTGTTTGCCGATCCAGGCCCGGAACGCCTCCGTCATCGCGGCCACCGCCGTGCCGCGATCGCGCGAGGCGATGCCGGTCGACCCCATCGGAGAGGCGAGGGCGACTTCCTGCGCCGAAACATCGGCACTCTGATTGCGGCCGACGGTGGACAGGTCGACAAGCCGCGTGCGTAGCCCGGCCGCCTTGATGATGTCGCGGATGTAGCGCAGCTCCTCGCCCTTGGTGTCGAGCGTGCCGGCAATGATGACGTGCGGCTCCTGCGGCGCGCGCGCGGCAAGCGGCGAAATATCGCCGACGCGCCGGCCGTCGATCGCTGCAAGGGTGGGGCGTGAAACGGTCCGCGCCGCAGCTTCGATCCGTGCTGCGGGGACCTCCTGCGACCAGCGTGTCGGCAGCACGGGATTGGCGTTGTAGATCCGCGCCGGTCCTTGCGGCACGGTCCCTGCGGGGTTACGCGGCGCGGCGGTTTCCGGAGCATCGCCGGCTTCGGTTTCGCCGTGGCCATGCCGGCCAACCCCGAGCAGCCGCTGCTGCAGGTCGCGATCGGCCGCGAGCGTTTTCGAGGCAATGACACGATGGATCCGCCCGTTGACCATGATGGCCACGGGATCGGACATCTGGGTTGCAACGCCGATATTCTGCTCGATGACGAGGATCGACACGTCGCCCTCTGCGGCGAGCCGCACCAGCGTCTCCTCGACTTGCGCGACGATGACCGGAGCAAGGCCTTCGGTCGGCTCGTCCATGATGAGCAGGCGCGGATTCATCAGCAGCGCCCGGCTGATCGCCAGCATCTGCTGCTCGCCGCCGGAAAGCTGGCCGCCGCCATTGCGCTTCCGCTCGGCGAGGCGCGGGAACATTTCGTAGATGCGTTCCGGCGTCCAGTTGCCCTTGCCCGTGGACATCAGGCGCAGGTGCTCGTCCACCGTGAGCGACCGCCACAGTCGGCGGCCTTGCGGCACATAGCCGACACCCATCCGCGCGATTTCGGCCGGCGAGCGCCCAATCAGTTCCTCGCCCATGAAGCGGATCGATCCGGAAGACGCCCGAACCAGGCCCATGATCGCCTTGCACATCGTGGTCTTGCCCATGCCGTTCCGTCCGACGACGGAAAGCACGCCGGAATGAAGCGCGAGATCGACTCCCTGAAGAGCGTGGCTTCTTCCGTAAAAGACGTTCACGCCTTGCAGCTGCAGGACCGGTGCGGACGAAGCCGCCGGGCGGGGAGGACGTTCAGCCATGCCCGCCTCCGAGATAAAGTTCCTGGACCTCCGGATCGTCTTCGATTTCCTCTGGCCGCCCTTCCTTGAAGATGCGCCCGTTGTGCATCATTGTCACGCTTTCGACGACGCGCAGGGCAACGTCCATGTCGTGCTCGATGATGATGTAGCCGATGTGGCTCGGCAGCGATGTGAGGATATGGATCAGGTCGCTTCTCTCGGCGGGCGAGAGCCCCGCTGCCGGTTCATCGAACAGGACGAAGCGCGGAGCGCCGGAGAGTGCGAGCGCAACCTCGAGCTGCCGCTGCTGGCCGTAGGCAAGTTCACCGACCAGCCGGTCCTTCTCGCCGGTCAGACGCACGGCTTCGATCAGCATCTCGGCGGCATGCACCAGCGCATCGTCGGGCCGGGGCCGGATCAGCGAGAAGCGGTTTCGCGAAACGCCGCGGCAGGCGAGATAGACGTTGTCCATCACGCTCAAGCCGGTGAACAGCGAGGATATCTGGTAGGTGCGGCGCAAGCCGCGGCGAATGCGCTCGTGGGGCGGGAACACCGTCACGTCCTCGCCGAAAAACCGGATAAAGCCCGCCGTGGGCAGGAAATCCCCCGTGATGCAGTTGAACAGCGTGGTCTTGCCCGCGCCGTTCGAGCCGAGCACCGCTCGCCGTTCTCCCGGCTTTACCGAAAGCGTCACGTCCGAGATGGCGGCCAATGCACCGAACATCTTGGTGATGCCGCGCAGCTCAAGCGCATTGCCGGAACGGGTGCTGCCTGACCCGAGCAGGTTCATCTGGGCGGGCGCGACAGGTGCGTTCATGTCCCGCCTCCCATCATGGCGGCGTTGCGGGCCGCAACACGCGCACGCCAGCGGTCCCACAGACCGAGCACGCCATCCGGCGAGAACAGCACGATCGCAAGAAAGCCGATCCCGATGATGAGCTTGAAACGGTCCGCAGAGAATCCAAAAGAGCCGAGGATGTCGGCCGAGAACACCTGTAGCAGCACGTAGATGAAAGCGCCGATGAAGGGGCCGAGCGGGCGTCGCATCCCACCGACCACTGCGACCACTAGTATGTCGAGCGCGGAGGAAATGCCGATCGTGCCTGGCGCGATCTGCGCATTCTGCCAGACCAAGAGGATGCCGCCCGCGGAGGCGAACACACTCGCAAGGGCGTAGGCCGCCACGCGATGGGCCGTGACGTGGAAACCCAGTGCAGCCATGCGGCGTGGGTTGTCGCGCACGCCCTGAAGCGCCAGTCCGAACGGGGAACGCTCGATATAGACGACCGCGCAATAGCAGAGCGCTGCGCTGACGAGGGTGAGATAGTAGAACGCTACAGGCTCGCGCCAGTTCACGCCGAAGATCCGCGGCGGTAGCACGAGATTAAATCCGGAATAGCCGTTGAAGATCGAGTAGTTCTGTCGTGTGAAATAGAAGAAGGCCGCCGCGATCGCTAGCGTGATCATGATCGTGTAGATGCCTTCCGTGCGGACGGCGAGCGCACCCGATATCGTTGCGAAAAGCGCAGCTATGAGGAAGGCGGCGGGAAGCACGATCCACCAGGACAGGCCGAGGCTGAGATTAAGCACGCCGGATGGACCGAGGATCGCCACCATGTAGCCGGCCATCCCAGCAATCGACATCTGCAGCAGGCTGACCATCCCGCCATAGCCGGCGAGGAACATGAGGCTGAGCCCGATCATGCCAAGAATGAAGGTCCAGCCCATTATCTGGAATAGCCAGAAATTGTTGGCCACGAGCGGCAGCAACAGCAGGATCACCCCGGCGACCCACCAGCGCGTGGGAATGCGCTCGAACCACATTCGCTGTTCGGCGCGTTCGGCGAGGCGAGGGGGGGTATCGGCTACCGACATGGCCTATCGCCTCGTACCCAATAGGCCTTGCGGGCGAAACGCCAGCACCGCCGCCATGATGAGGAAAGTGAAGACCACCGAATAGGTTGGCGCGTAGACAAAACCCATCTGCTCGGCCACCCCGATGATCAGGGCGCCCAGGGCCGCACCGACGATCGATCCCATGCCCCCGACGATGACAACCACAAGGCTTGCCAGCAGGAAGCGCGTATCCTCGCCCGGCGAGAGCGACTGGAATGTGCCGCCGATGATCCCGGCGACGCCGGCGAGCCCGGCGCCGAAACCGAACACCACCAGAAACACTAGCTGGATGCGCACGCCGGAAGCGGCCAGCATCTCCCGGTCGTCGACGCCCGCGCGGATCAACATACCCAGCGCGGTGCGGTTCAGCACGAGCCACATCGCAATGCCGATCACGATTGCAACGATCAGGATCCAGACTCGCACGGACGGGTAGCGTAGCCAGGTAACCGCGCCGGTCTCGGCGTTGAAGTTGCTCACCAGCGGCAACTCCATCGGACCCTGCAGGAATTGCGGAGCGAGGATGGAATAGGATTGACCGCCCCACCACCAGAGCATGAGATCGGCAAACACGATCGAAAGACCGATGCTGACCAGCGTCTGGCGCAGTTCCTCGCCTTCCATTCTCGAGAAGATGAAGTGCTGCATCAAAAGCCCGATCAGCGCCACGACGACGAGGACAATCGGAAATGCCAACAGCCACGAACCCGAGGTGGTCGCGATCTCGTAGCCGAGATATCCGCCAATCAGGAACAGCGAGCCATGCGCGAGATTGACGATGCGCATCAGGCCGAAAATCAGGGTGAAGCCGGCCGCCACCAGGAAGTAGAGCGCGCCGAGCGTGATGCCGCCCAAGAGTGCATTCAGGAAGATCTGCTTGCGGCCCCAGCTCGCCGCCAGTTCGGGCGGCCAGGGTGCCAGCACAAGCCACAGGAACGCCGCGACAACGACGAGGATAATGAGGCTCCAGAAGGGATATCGCGTGATGAAACTATTCATCTCAGGCGGCTCGGCAGCTTCCAGCGGCGGACCTTCGCCACCGTTGGAACCAAGGCTAGATCGGCGTTTCCGGCCTGTCTTTTCCGAACGTCTTTTCTTTAGCCCGAACGTCTCATCTTTGGGTGCAGTGCGGCACCCCGTTCCCCTCAGTGCGGGAGGCTCGCCACGCTGCGGCGATAGGCGCTCGGCGGTACGACGCCATTGGCGATAAAGAACCGCGAGAAGCTCGCCGGGGTCGCAAAGCCGAGGTCGAGGCCGATCTCGGAAACCGTCTCCACGCCCTTGGCCAATCGCTCGATGGCACATTCCATCCGCAGGGCGTTGCGGAAAATCGTAGGCGGCAGCCCCATCTGCTCGCGAAACAGCTTGAAGAAGTGTGGGCGCGAAAGGCCGGAACTGCGCGAAATCTCGGCAAGGTCGACGGGCTCGCCGAGCCTCTCGCTCAAGAGGTTTATGGCGCGCCGCAGGCGGAAATCACGCAATACGGAGCATGCGGCAGCCGGCCTGTCGCCCGCGCTCGTCCATTGCCAGGTTTGATCGAAAGCCGCCTGGGTGAGGGCACCGAGCCGGTCTTCAAAGGAGCCGTCGCTGCCGCTATGGACTGCAAGTAGCCGCGCGGTTTCCGACGCAAGCCGGGTGATATGATCGCTCATTTCGACGGCCGGCCTGCCGAAGCGCAGGATTTCGAAGGCCGTGTGGCTGGCATCGGCGAACCAGCCCGGGCGGATATAGAGGACGAGCGTCAGTGTCGGTTCGCGCCGGTCGATCGGCGAGAAAAAGTGAGGTTGCCATGGACTGATGGCGGTCGCGTGCGCAGGCGAAAGCGGCAGGGGTTTGCCGTCGATGACCACGCTGGCGGGCGGGCCGCTGACGTGGAAGATCAGATGGCCCTCGCGATGGGCGTGCGGCGCCATCGCCCGATCCAGCGCGTAAAGACATGCGCGTCCGAACGCACCATGTGCGACCGCGTGCGCAGTACTCATCGGTTTCCTCCCCGCCCATCTTTGTGCGCGGTAGCAGTCGAATTTATAGGGAGCCTAGGTTGTGGCAACAGGCAAATCGCCCCGGTTGCTGCGTCACATTTGCCCCATACCGGGTGTTTCATGTTCGTCCTCACCAGGCGGCTTCGAGGATGCGACGGCAGTCGCCGGGAGTCAGCCGTCTGGGATTGGCTAGCGCTCCGGGGTCGTTCGCTGCCATCTCGGCAAACCGGTCGAACCGGGACGGGTCGATGCCGATCTCCCGCAGGGAAGTCGGCATGCCGATGGCGCGGGCAAAAACGCCGAATTCGGTGCTGAAGCTTGGCTCCCGCGTGGCCTTGGCGAACGCTTCAGCCATGGTGGCGTATCGATCGCCGACGGCTTCGGTGTTGAAGTCCGCCATGGCCGCCATCAACGGCGCATGAAGATCACCGTGCAGCACACCCGGGCCGAGTTCAGCCTTGATCGGATGCGCAAGCGCATCGACCCCGCCGACTGCTTTTTCCAGCGAGAGCCCGGCCGTCAATGCCGCCGCCATCAACTCGCGCTGCGCTTCCCGATTGCCGGGCGAAGCGAGCGCTACGGGTAGCCAGTGCGTGAGCCGCTTGGCGCCCTCCAGCGCGAGCGCATCCGCCGGCGGGTGGTAGATGGGGCTGGCGTAAGCCTCAATGGCGCGAACAAGCACTTCCATGGCAGAAGCTGCTAGGTGATGGGAGGGGACTGCCTCGAGCACCGTCGGATCCGCCATGACGCGGTCGGGACGAGGGCAGCTGATCGGCTCGCCTTGTCCCACACGCACCCGCCGCGCCAATCCGAAATCGCAAAGGCCGGCGGGAACGGCGATCAGCGAAAGGCGTTCGCCCCGCCGTAGCGCATGCTCGGCGACAAGTCGCGCGTGACCCAATGCTGCAGGCCCGCCCACGGCGATGAGCGTGCTTGTCCTGATGTCGCTCAAAGCGTCCAGGATCCGCGACGTCGCGTTTCCAGGAGGCGTGGCTTGACCGACCTTCGCCAGACTGACCGTCGTCTGGTCAAGCGCCTCCTGCACGCGCGTGCAAACAGCCGCGCTTGCAGGCTCGTCGTCGACGAGCGCCAGCGCCGAAGCGAGTGGCCCCACTTCCTCTGGAAGCGCATCCTCAATCGCGGCTTCCGCGAAATGAGTGCGTGTAAGGTAACCGATCAAGGTCAACGGAGATGCTCTTGGCGCACGGCAGCATGGAATCCGCGAATGCCGGATTCCCCAAGGAGAAAGCGGCCGGCTCAGGGCGCCGGCCGCCTCGGATAGGAGGTTGGCTCGCTCAGCCGCCCGCGCGCAACTTGGGGCAGTCAACCACTGTGCGCGATGGCAACCCGAGGGCCTTGAATTGATCAGCCGTCATGCCGAGCGTCTGGTTCACATTCTCGGTCTTGGCGACCATCTTGCTCGTCATGTTGCCGTCTGGCCCATCGACGACTTCGTTGACGAACACGGTGCCGGTTGCCTGCCGGTTTTCGTTCAATGTGATCTTGCCGACGGGGCTGGCGAGCTCGAGCTTGTTCAGCGCCGCCTTGAATTTCGCCTGCCCGCCCGAGAGATCGCCCCCAGCCGCTTCGAGCCCCTTTATGGCAGCGAGCGTCGCAACGTAGTAGCCGAGGCCGAACAGTGAAGGCGTGGGGAGCCGTTTGTCGGCGGAGAAGCTGTCCTGATAGAGCTTCACGTATGATGTCCAAGCCGGGTCGGTATCGTCGGCAGCAAAGGGGCCCGAGGTCGGCGTACCCTTCAGCACGTCCTTCGCCTTACCCTTCGCCGTCAGAACGGTCTGGTCGGCCATGATGGTGCCGCCGATCAGGCGGGTCTTTTCGCCTGCCTGCTGATACTGGTTGAGGAAGTTGATAGCATCCGTGCCGCCGAGGCCCAGATAGATCGCATCCACATTGTCCGGTAGCTGCGCGATGATGCCGCCGAAATCGGACTGGCCGAGCGGCTGCCAGAAGCGCTGGACGATGTCGCCGCCGGATTTGCAGAAGTCGACCGCAAAGCCCATGAAGTTGGTGTAACCGAAGGAGTAATCGGCCGCGATCGTCGCCACGCGCTTCCAATTCTTCTTCTTCACGACGTAGCTGCCGAGACCGTAACCCCATTGCGAGCCGTCGAGATTGAAGCGGTAGAAGTTCGGCGCCGGATCGACCCAGGTCGTCTCCAGCGCGCCGGAAATGCCGTTGATCACCACCTTGTCGGGGATGGTCTTGGCAAAATCGCGCATGGCAATGCCTTCCGAGCCGGAAAGCGGGCCGATGATGAAGTCGACGTTATCCTGCTCCACAAGCTTGCGGGCCATGCGGACCGTGGTGTCGGGCTTGGTGTCGGTCGGAGCAACGACGGTCTCGACCTTCTTGCCGGCGACGGTGCCGTTCACCTGCTTGAGAGCCAGCTCGACGTTGCGGACACCGTCCGCGCCGCCGGTTGCGAATGCGCCTTCCAGCGCGACCAGAATGCCGATCTTGATGGTCCCGCTCTGGGCGAGAGCTGAGCCGGGCAGCAAAAGCGCGGCCGCAGCGGCCGCGCAAAGCAGAGACTTGCGCATTGTTGTTCCTCCCTCTGACGCGAAAGGGAGAATCCGGTCTCACGCCGGACCTTCCCCATGCGCGCTCCTAGCGTGACCCTCCGGCCACGCCTTCCGCGAAAGGTGCAGCCCAAAGCTGAAACCGCCCATATCCAAGCGTCTCATTTTCGCGGGTCGTTAGCCCATAAGCTGAATGACCGGCGCCATGTCCTCAATCCAGCCGGTAATCAATCTGAAAGCTGCCAAGGCTTTGATATTTTCGCTTTGATTGCTCGGCCGCCCCGACGGGGTGATCAAATGAGCATGACCGCGTGTGGCTGATTCCCGTTGAAGAAGCCCGTCCGCGACTGAGGCGGCCTAGATTGCAGCGCAAACGACCACCTCTCGGGCCGGTTTTGGCTGCGGCATTGGGACCAGCTTAGCTAGTTGCCGGAGGTTCTGGGCGGCTGCTGCGAAGAGGAACTCGTCACGGGCACCATTCGGTCCACGTAGTCGCAGTCGGTCCAGCCTGAGAATGCGTTTGAGGTGAGCGAACAACATTTCGACCTTCCTGCGCAGTCGTCGTGATGTTCGACCTTCCCAGGAGTTTGCAATCGCACGCGCCATGTCGCGGGCCCTCTCATGAATCGAACGAGGCACCTTTCGAGCAAGCGTGTTCGGGCAGCAGCGTGGCCTCAAAGCACAAGCGTCACAGTCGGCCTTGCTCGCTCGATAAAGCAACGTCTCGCCATCATTCACACGTGTCCCTGTTGTGGTCAGCGTCTTGCCGCCAAGACAGATATAAACGTCGCCGACTGGATCATAATTGAAGTCCTCCCGTGCAAAGGTGCCGTCCTTGCGCGCCGATTTGTCGAAGACGGTCACGACAAGTGTCGTTCGAGACACCACCACGAAGATCATGTTGGCGAGGAATCTGAGCGCGATGAATGCAAGCAGGAGCGCGGTGCCTGTTCTGTTCGACCGAACCAGGGCCGTGACCCGGATAGGCGAGCGCGAGCGCGCACAAGGCTAGTTCCTGGCTCTGATCGATATAGTTTTTAACAACGATTCTCTTTGCCGGGGCGAATGGTCCCAGCGAGAGATAGTTTTCAGCGACATGGCAGGGACAAGCGCGACGAGCCAGGACATCGTCATGATCAGCACGCAGGAGCACAGAAACGCAATGAAGACCCATTCGCCGCG
>JAEZEU010000422.1 GCA_023432885.1 Pseudomonadota bacterium
GCTCCGGCGCCTACAAGGTGACGAAGTGGACCGCGGGCACCGAAGTGATCATGGAGCGCAATGACGAGTGGGTCGGCGGTCCGATGCCGAAGATCAAGCGCGTGATCTGGCGAATGGTGCCGCAGGCCGGCAACCGCCGCGCGCTGCTCGAGCGGGGCGATGCCGACATCTCCTATGAGCTGCCGTTCAAGGACTTCCAGGAGATGAAAGCGAACGGCAAGCTCAACGTGGTGTCGCTGCCGTTCTCCAACGGCATCCAGTATATCGGCATGAACGTGACCAAGCCGCCGTTCGACAATCCGAAGGTGCGGCAGGCCATGGCCTATGCGATGCCGTACCAGAAGATCATCGACGCCGTGCTGTTCGGCCTCGCCAATCCGATGTTCGGCGCGGCAAAGGACAAGGCGACCGAGGTGGCCTGGCCGCAGCCGACCAGGTTCAACACCGACATGGAGAAGGCGAAGGCGCTGCTGGCGGAAGCCGGTTATGCCAACGGCTTCGAGACCACGCTGTCATTCGACCTGAATTTCGCCGGGGTCAACGAGCCGCTCTGCATCCTGGTGCAGGAGAGCCTGGCGCAGCTCGGCATCAAGACCACGATCAACAAGATCCCAGGCGCCAACTGGCGCACCGAGCTCACCAAGAAGGAGCTGCCGCTCTACACCAACGTGTTCTCGGGCTGGCTCGATTACCCCGAATACTTCTTCTACTGGTGCTATCACGGCAACAATTCCATCTTCAACACCATGAGCTACAAGTCGCCGCAGATGGACAAGCTAATCGATGGCGCGCGGATGGCCGCGGCCGTCGGCGACACTGCGAAGTACGACGCCGACGTGAAGGGCTTTGTCGATCTCGCCTTCACCGACATGCCGCGCATCCCGCTCTACCAGCCCTTCGTCAACGTCGCGATGCAGAAGAATGTCTCAGGCTATCAGTACTGGTTCCACCGCCGCCTCGACTACCGTGCGCTGGTGAAGGCGTGAGCTCACGCGCGCTGGTCCTGCGCGTTTCGCCTTCTCTTCGAGTGAGGGAGCCGCAGCTCTCTCATTCCCTCCCCCCTTGCGGGGTCCGAGGCGAGCGAAGCTCGCTCTCGAGGGCAGGGAGAGGGGTAGCGTCATCGGCAGTCTTGCGTTGGTACCCCTCTCCCCAACCCTCCCCCGAAAGGGGGGAGGGAGTTCTGCCAGTCCCGTTGAGGCGGTCCAACCACCTGCACTGAGGTCGTCATGCTCACCATGATCGGCAAGCGGCTGATGTTCGCGATCCCGAGCCTGATCGGGGTCATCATCGTCACCTTCCTCTTGACGCGCGCGCTGCCCGGCGATCCAGCGGCCTATTTCGCCGGCCCCGCCGCGACCAAGGAAGCGATCGAGCAGATCCGCAAGAAGCTCGGCTTCGACAGGCCGCTGGTCGAGCAGTTCTTCCGCTACGCCAACGATCTCGCCCATGGCGATTTCGGCACCTCGCTGACCACTGGCCAGCCGGTGGCTGCCGAAATCCGCAACCGCCTGCCGGCGTCCGCCGAGCTGACGCTGCTCGGGTTGTTCTTCTCGATCTCGATTGCGCTGCCGCTCGGGGTGATGGCGGCGACGAGGCCGGGGTCGTGGATCGACCATCTTTGCCGCGTGACGACCACGGCCGGCGTCTCGCTGCCGGTGTTCTTCACCGGCCTCGTTCTGGTCTACGTTTTCTATTTCCGCCTCGGCTGGTCGCCGGCGCCGCTGGGCCGGCTCGACGTGTTCTATAGCGCTCCGCCGACGGTAACCGGATTCTACCTGATCGACACGCTGATCGCCCGTGACTTCGAGGCGTTTCGTTCGGCGCTGAGCCAGCTCGTGCTGCCCGCGGCGACGCTGGCGATCTTCTCGCTGGCCCCGATCGCGCGCATGACCCGCGCCTCGATGCTGGCGGTGCTGGCTTCCGAGTTCGTGCGCACGGCGCGCGCCAGCGGGCTGTCGCCGGGCACCGTGATCGTCACCTACGCCTTCCGCAATGCCATGCTGCCTGTGATCACCACGCTGTCGATGGTGTTCTCGTTTCTGCTCGGTGCCAACGTGCTGGTGGAAAAGGTCTTCGCCTGGCCCGGCATCGGCTCCTATGCGGTGGAGGCGCTGATCGCCTCCGACTTCGCGCCGGTACAGGGCTTCGTGCTGACCATGGCGGTCATGTATGTGCTGCTCAATCTCGTGATCGACATTCTCTATGGCGTGATCGACCCGCGCGTCCGGCTGGAAGGGTAGGGAGGAAGCATGAGCAGCGTCACTGCCGATTCCGTTGCGGCCGCGCCGGCCGAAAAGCGCAAATCCGCGCTCGTCTCGATGATCGAGCACACAAGATATGTGCTCGGCGAGAACAAGGTCACGGCCTTCGCTTTCGGGCTGTTGATCGTCATCCTGTTTGCCGCGATCTTCGGGCCTTACGTCGTGCCCTATGATCCGCTGGCTTCCGATACGGCGCAGGCGCTGAAGCCGCCATCGGCGGCGCACTGGTTCGGCACCGACCAACTCGGCCGCGATATCTTCAGCCGGGTCATTGTCGCAACCCGCCTCGACGCTTTCATCGCCGTGAGCTCGGTCGCGCTGGTGTTCCTGATGGGCGGGCTTGCCGGCATCGCCGCCGGCTATTTCGGCGGCTGGACCGACCGCATCGTCGGCCGCATCGCCGACACCATCATGGCCTTTCCCTTGTTCGTGCTGGCGATGGGCATCGTCGCCGCGCTCGGCAATAGCGTGCAGAACATCATCCTCGCCACCGCCATCGTGAACTTCCCGCTTTATGCGCGCGTTGCGCGGGCCGAGTCCAATGTCCGCCGTAACGCCGGCTTCGTGCAGGCAGCGCGGCTGTCCGGCAATGGCGAACTCCGCATCCTGCTCGTGCATATCCTGCCCAACATCATGCCGATCATGATCGTGCAGATGTCGCTCACCATGGGCTACGCCATTCTCAACGCCGCGGGTCTGTCCTTCATTGGCCTTGGCGTGCGGCCGCCGACCCCGGAATGGGGCATCATGGTCGCTGAGGGCGCCGGCTTCATGGTCTCGGGCGAATGGTGGATCGCATTGTTTCCCGGCCTTGCGCTGATGATCGCGGTGTTCTGCTTCAACCTGCTCGGCGACGGCCTGCGCGACATCGTCGATCCGCAGCGGAGGACGTGATGACTGCCCCGGCGCAATACCGAGCTACCTCTTTGCTACTTTGCATGGGGTTGTTTTGCGAGTTTTCGGACGCCTCGCGCCCGTGGAGGCATTCGTGACCGCGCAGCCGCTGCTCGACGTCCAGGACCTCACCGTCGAATTCACCACCCGCCGCGGCATCGTGAAGGCGGTGCAGCATGTCGACATCCAGGTCGCCAAGGGCGAGACGCTCGGCATTGTCGGCGAATCCGGTTCCGGCAAGTCGGTCACCTCATACGCCGTCATGCGCATCCTCGATCGCGCCGGCAGGATCGCCGAGGGCTCGGTGGTGTTCTCGGGCATCGACGTGAAAGCGGCGAGCGAAGCCGAGATGCGCGATTTGCGCGGCCGCGAAATCTCGATGATTTTCCAGAACCCGCGCGCCGCGCTCAACCCGATCCGCAAGGTGGGCGACCAGATCGAGGACGTGCTGCGCCAGCACGTGCAGGAGTCGCCGGTCGGCGAGCGCGGCGAAAAGGCGATCGAGGCGCTGGAGCAGGTCAGGATCGCCCGCCCGCGCGAGCGCTACCACGCCTATCCGTTCGAGCTGTCGGGCGGCATGTGCCAGCGCGTCGTCATCGCACTGGCGCTCGCCTGCAATCCGCGGCTCCTGATCGCGGACGAGCCGACCACCGGTCTCGACGTCACCACGCAAAAGGCGGTCATGGACCTGATCGTGGAACTGACCAAACAGCGCGGGATGTCCACGATCCTGATCACGCATGATCTTGGCCTCGCGGCCGCCTATTGCGACCGAGTGGTCGTCATGGAAAAGGGCCATGTGGTCGAGACCGCCAAATCAGCGGACATCTTCGCCAGGCCCGGGCACCCCTATACGAAGAAGCTGATGCGCGCGACGCCGCGCATCGGCGTTTCCCTGCGCGATCTGTTGCCGGAGGAAGAGGCTGCGGCGCCATCTTCCACCTCGTCCGGCGTGCGGGGAGATGTCGGCGCGCTGAGCGCGCCGGGTGAGGGGGACTCTCCACGAGTGACGCTCGCGGATAGAGGCCCCGACCCTCAAAAAGCGAGCTTCGCTCGTCTCGACCGCGCGAGCGGGGACAGGGAGACGCCGCTGCTTCTCGTCGAAAAGCTGGTCAAGGAGTATCCGCGCCAGGGCGCGACCGTCATGCTCGGAAAACTTTTCCGCCGCAAGCCGCCGGTCGAGCAGGAGGTTTTCCGCGCCGTCGACGGCATCAGCTTTGATGTCGGCCATGGCGAGAGCGTTGGCCTTGTCGGCGAATCCGGCTGCGGCAAGTCGACGACAT
>JAEZEU010000485.1 GCA_023432885.1 Pseudomonadota bacterium
ATGCGGTTGTTGGTCGCGCTGACTACGCCGCCGATCGAAGTAGAGCCGTAGCGCAACGCCGCGGGGCCGCGCACTACCTCGATCTGATTGGTTGCCAGCGGATCGATCGGCACGAAATGATCTTCGCCGAGGTCGGAAGCGCCGCTGCCGCCGGTGCCGTTCTCAATGATGCCGACGCGGTTGACGTCGAGGCCGCGGATGATCGGCCGGCTGGAAGCGCCCGGCGCGAATTCAGAGCCGGTGATACCGGGCTTGGTGAACAGGAGATCGCCGAGCGTGGCGCCTCCCGAACGGCGAAGCTCTTCGTTGGGCACGACCGTGACGGTCGCGAACTGATCGGTGACGACGGTCAGCACGCCCTGTTGCGGCGTGGGCGTAGCGGGAGCCGCCGGAGCCCGCTGCGCCTGCGCAGGTCCGCGGCTAACGCCAGTGCCGGCGCGTGCAACGCGCGCGGGCCTGCGCGCGACGGCAGGCTTTCGTTTCACGATCGGGCTCGGCGCCGTCACGTTGACTTCGGGGAGCGCTGCGGGCGCGTCTTGTGCTGGCGCATGCGCGCTCAGGGCCAGCCAGCTTGCGCCGGCGGTCAGCAGGATTCGTCTCTCCAGGATTCTCATTGTCCCGTTCCTGATGCCGTCGCACGGCGACGGACGATTTCGCCATGTCCATCGCAGGATCGCGCGCTGATGCGCGGCGATCCCGTTGAGGACGTCGGTCAATCGTCAGGAAACGGGAGAGGCGCGGGACCGGAATGCCGTCCAGGTCGAGCCGAGATGATCAGACCTGGCGTCGGTCGGGAAGAAACACGGTTCGATGGCATCGGGCAGCGGCAGCAGCGCCAGCGTCGCGAACACCAACTGGTTCGCCATCGACATGACAGCGCAAATCGCGCACGGCTCATTCGAGGACTGATTGTCGTCGTGGCTTGCCGGTTGCTGCCTCTCGCTGGCCGCCCCGACGGCGAAGTCCTGGGCATGCGCGAGATCGGTGAGGGCCTGGATCGCAGGCGCGGCCTGTGCGGCATTGAAGTGGACGTGCCCGAACGACAGCACGAATTGCAGCGCCAGCGCGAACAGCGCCAGCCGCGAACCCGTGTTGATGTTGCGCCTGAACCACTTCATGGGATCACCGATGTTATATTATAACATCGGATGGCAATGATACTGTCAAGCTTGCGCCGCACAGCCTCAGGCCGAATCGATTCCAGGTGAGGGATCGGCGCAACGCAGGTCGCGAGCCTGGCGTGTCAGCGCCCCTCGCGCAGCCACGTCGCGGCGAAAGCGCCGAGCAGCAGCAATAGCCCGATCAGCCCGGTGAAGACAGGCAGCACGCCGACGCCCTTGACTACGCTGGCGTCGCGCATCTTCACGCCCAACCAGCCGTCGCCGCGGAACACGCTGGTGGCGCGCACCGGCACGATGCGGGGCATGTCAAGCTTGCCGCCGTCGATCACGCGCCGTGCGTCGCCGCCGGTGGCCTGGGCCAGTGGCTTGAGCGTGTCGGTGGTGGAGGTGACTTCCGAAAACTCCTTCGGATTGGTCGGCCCGACATTCACCAGCGCCTTCAACGTGCCGTCGGTCGCCTGCCACAGGCCGAGCTCGCCAGCCGGCAGCGTCGCGCGCCATTCGCCGGGCTCGCCGGCCGAGAGCTTCAGTTCGCGCGTGGCGCCGCTCGGCGAGGTCACCGTGACCGGCGCGACGCTGTCGGACATGGTCTGCCTGATCACCGCGAGATCCTTGCCCGCTACCTGCAGGCGCAGCGCTTCTTCGTCGAGATCCGGCTGTTTCATCAGCCAGTGCGAGGTCCGGCGCAGCAAGTCGAGGTGGGGTCCGCCGCCTTCATATCCGCGCGCCCACAGCCAGATGTGATCGGTGAGCAAGAGCGCGACGCGGCCTTCGCCGAAGCGCGAGAGCAGCAGCAGCGGCTTGCCGTCGGCGCCGGTCATCACGGGCGCGCCGATCGCATTGCGCGTATCGACGGTGCGGAAGAAGCGGCTCCAGCGCGGCGGCTCGACGCCGGAGCCCTCCAGCCCGCGCGTCACCGGGTGGCGTTTTCCGGCCTCGGACAGGTGCGCGTAGTACGGCTTCTCCGTCACGCCGACGGGTTCTGCCGGCAGCACCGAATCCAGCGGCGTGCGCCAGATGCTGGTCGTGGACGCATAGTCGGGACCTGCTGAAACCAGCACCGCGCCGCCGTTGCGCACATAGCGCGCGATGTTGTCGAAATAGGCGATCGGCAGCACCCCCTGTCGCGCGTAGCGATCGAAGATGATCAATTGGAAATCGTTGATTCTCTGCTGGAACAGCTCCCGGGTCGGGAATGCGATCAGCGAGAGCTCGTTGATCGGCGTGCCGTCCTGCTTCTCCGGCGGCCGCAGAATGGTGAAATGCACGAGGCCGACGCTGGCATCCGATTTCAGCAGGTTGCGCCAGGTGCGCTCGCCGGAATGCGGCTCGCCCGAGACCAACAGCACGCGCAGCTGATCGCGCACGCCGTCGATTGCCACCACCGCGCGGTTATTGACCAGCGTCAGCTCGTTATCGAGCGGGGAAGCTTCGATCTCGACGATGTTCGGCCCGGCGTGCTTGATGTCAACATCCACATTGGCGGTCTGGCCGCTTTGGAGCGTGCGTTCGTTGATCACCTCGCCGTCGCGGCGCACGGTGATCTTGGCCCGCTCGCCGGTGACGCCCTGGTCGTCGAGCCGGTAGGTGATGGTCTGCGGCTGGCCGACGATGCCGAAGCGCGGCGCCGCCGAAATCGCGATGCGGCGGTCGCGCTCGTCCTTGCGCCCGGTGATCAGCGCATGCACCGGCGCCTGGAACCCGACCGCTGCGGCGTTCGCCGGAATGTCATGCACGCGGCCGTCGGTGATGAGGAACGCGCCGGCGACGCGGTCGACCGGCACGTCGGAAAGCGCGGAGGAAAGCGCGCTGAACAGTTTTGTGCCGTCGGTCTCGCCGTCGGCCTGGCCCGCTTCGACGACGCGGACTTCCAGGCCCTTCACCTTCTTCAGGGCATCGAGCAGGGCTTCCTGCGCCTGTGCCGTCTCCTTCGTGCGATCGCCGAAATTCTGGCTCGGGCTCTTGTCGATCACGACGGCAGCGACGGAGGACAACGGCTCACGGTCCTCGCGGGTGAAGGAAGGATTGGCCAGCGCCAGCAGCACCAGCGCAAGCGCCAGCACCCGCACGGCAGCGCCGCGCGCGCGGTTGAGCAAAAGAATCGCACCGATCACGAGGATCGCGGCGAGCGCGATCCAAAGCACGATTGTCGGGACCAGGGGAGTGAACGCGATACCGTACTGCATTACGCAACTCTATCGGCAACGTCATGGTCGGGCATGACGGCGTGTGTGGTGGAAACGACCGTCATGCTACTGCCCCAGCCGTTCGATCAGCGCCGGCACGTGCACCTGGTCCGCCTTGTAGTTGCCCGTCAGCGTGTACATCACGATGTTGACGCCGGCGCGGAAGGCGAATTCGCGCTGGCGCATGTCGCCGCCGGAAACCGGCAGCATCGGCTGGCCGTCGGGACGCAGCGCCCAGGCGCCGGCGAGGTCGTTGGAGGTGATGATGATCGGCGAGACGCCGTCGCCGCCATGAGCGGGCCGCGAGGCCGCTTCCTCGTCATCGTCGCGCGGCAGGGTCTCTACCCAGGTCTGGCCCGTGGTGTAGCGGCCCGGGAAATCGCGTAGCAGATAGAACGTCTTGGTCAGCACGTGCTCGCGCGGCACCGGCTCGAGCTCGGGCACGTCGAGCGAGGACAGGATGTTGCGAAGCGCCTGCATGCCCGGCGTCTGTGCCGCACCGTTGTCGCCGGGCGGCGCCTCGACGGCATCCCGGGTATCGAACAGCACGGTGCCGCCTTGCTTCATGTAGGCATCGATGCGGTTGAGCGTGTCCTGCGACGGCTTCTGCGCGCCCGGCATCACCGGCCAGTAAATCAGCGGGAAGAAGGCAAGCTCGTCGCGCGCGGGATCGACGCCGACGGGGTCGCCGGCTTCCAGCGCGGTGCGCTGGGCGAGAAACAGCGTCAGGCCGGACAAGCCGGCCTTGACGATCGCGTCCACGTCGGCATTGCCGGTGACGACATAGGCCAATCGCGTCTGCGATACCGCGCGCATGGCGAATTCGTCCTTGCTGGTGTCGGCACGCACCGGCGCGGGCGTGCTGGTCACGAGCGCAACGACCATCGCCAGCGCGAGCGAGGCCGCTGCCGGGCGCCGGCGCCGCAACAGCGCCGCAAGACCAGCCCCCAGCAGCGCCACGATCACGGCATCGATCAGGAACAGCGCCAGCGAGGAGGCGAGCAGGATTCCGCGCAGGTCGCGCGGTTCTGCATTGGTATAGGTCGCCCGCTGCGCTCGCAGGCCCGACGTATGGAGCGCGGCGAGGCGGTCGGCGGCGGCCAGCGTGTTGACCGCGATCGGGCCTTCGGCCGGCCCGTAGAGGCCGGGCGGATGTTCCGGCGTCGCGCGGTCGCGATAATCCGCCGGCATCGGCTTGGCGGTCGAGGGCGGCGGCCCGAATGCGCCGAAGCCGTCGAGCGTGCGAAGGGGCGCCACCATTTCCGCAGAACCTTCATTTGCGACGCCGGCGCCCTGCGTCGAGGTGTAGCCGGACATATCGACGATCCGCCGCAGCATTTCGACGAAGCTGCCGGACATCGGCAAGTCGGACCAGCGCATGTCGGCGCCGACATGGAAGAGGGCGACCACGCCCTTGCCGCGGCGCTCGCCGGTCACGAGCGGCGTGCCGTCTTCCAGCAGCGCCCAGGTCTTTGTCGCGAGCGCGGCATCCGGCTCGGCCAGCACCTGGCGGCTGACGGTGATGTCCTTTGGCACGGCAAGGCCTGCAAACGGGCCGTCGCCGGCAAAGGCCGACAGATGCTGCGGCTTCTCCCAGGTCAGGCTGCCGCCGAGAGTTCGGCCGCCGCGGCGCAGCCTTACCGGCACGAGGTCGTCGTCGGCCTGCGCGAGGCGGGGACCGGCGAAACGCACAAGCACGCCGCCCTGTTCGATCCAGGCGTTGAGCCGCTCGCGGATTTCCGGCGACAGCGCGCCGACATCGGCCATCACGATCATCGGCAGCTTCTGGTCGAGGAACTGCCCGATCGCCTGTTGCGGCGCGCCGCGCTCGCCGAGCCGCACGTCGGCAAATGGCGATAGCGCGCGGGCGAGATAGAAATTCGCGGCAAGCAGCGGCTGCGCGGTGTCGCTGGTCGCGCCCGAGACCACGCCGACGGCCCGCCGCCGCCAGCGCTTGTCGAGCAGTTGCACCGCGCCGGCCGAACGTTCGCCTGCGATCTCCAGCCGCGCGATGTCGTTGCGCAATTCCACCGGCAGTTCGAAGGAAGCATCGGTCTCGCGGTCGCGGTCGGCGAACGCGAAACGCGATTCCGCGATCGGCGAGCCCTTGGCGTCCACGGCGCGCACCGTCCCGGCCGCAGCCCCGCCGGCAGGCCGCAGCACCTTGACGGTCATCTTCGCCGCCGCATTCTCGGCTGCGGCAAGCGCCATCGGTGGAGGCGCGCCTTCAAAGATGGTCAACGGTCGCTCGCCGATTGTCTTCGAGAGGCCTTCGAGGAATTCGCTGCCGCGCCCGGTATCGGTGCCGTCGGTGAGCCAGGCGATCTCGGCATCGCCGGTGGACTTCAGGAAACGTTCGATCGCGGGCAGCGTCTCGACCCGCTCCACCGACCACGGCTTTGGCGAGATCTGGCGCAGCGCGACGCGAGCGGTGCCGGCGGGCATCAGCGTGATGTCGCGCTGCGGCTCGGAGAGCGGGATCAGCGCAACGCCGCGGCGGTCATTGTCGGCCTTGGCGATCAATTCGTCGGCCGCCTTGATACGGGTGTCCCAGCTTTGAGCCGCACTCCAGCCGTCGTCCAGCAGGATCACGGCGGGCGCATTGTTGGCGCTGCCGAGCCCGGTTGCGGGATTCCAGATCGGGCCGGCCGCGGCCATGATCAGCAGCGCCGCTGCGGCGAGGCGGATCGCTGTGAGCCACCACGGCGTACGCGAGGGCGTTTCTTCCTTCGGCGCGATGTCGAACAGCAGTCTGGTCGGCGGGAACTCGACGCGGCGCGGACGCGGCGGCATGACGCGGAGCAGCCACCACAGCACCGGCAGGCTCAACAGCCCCAGCAGCAGCAGTGGTTGGGCAAAGGTGAGGGGCAGTCCCATCATGCGCTGCGTCCCGCTTTCACGGTCGAACGAAGGCCGCCCTTGTTCACCATCATGCCGCCATGCAGGAACAGCAACAGCTCCGCGGCCGAGCGGCTGGTAGTGTGGGTCGAGAACAGCCAGTCGAGCTTGTTGGTCTCGGCGCGGATTTGGTCGCGGTGCAGCGCCACGCGCGCGACATAGTCGTTCACCCAGCTTTCGGCGCGGCCGGCGATGATGACCTCGCCGCCCTCCGGCTCGACGAATTCGACGCGGCCGGAATAGGGGAAGGTTTCCTCGGCAGGGTCGACGATCTGGATCAGCGCGCCGTGCGCGCCTGACGAGGACAGTCCTGTCAGCATGGTCCTGATCGACGGCATCGGCGACCAGAAGTCCGACAGCACCACGATCTCGGCCAGCGCCGAGGGTACGAAGGAGGGCGGCAGGCTCTCGCGGGTCGCATCGTCATGCAGCATTGCCTGCGTCATCTTGTCGATGACGTTGCTGCTGGCCGTAGGGCTCATCAGGCCGGGAACGCCGACGCGCTCGCCGCCGGCGACCAGCAGTTCCGCAAGCGCAAAGGCGACGATCAGCCCGCGCTCCAGCTTGCTGTCGCGCGCTTCGCGCGAGGCAAACGCCATCGAAGGCGAGCGGTCGGGCCAGATCCACACGGTGTGCGAGGCTTCCCATTCCTGTTCGCGGACATAGAGATGGTCGTCGCGGGCCGAGCGGCGCCAGTCGACCCTGGCGGCCGGCTCGCCGGAGACGAAGCGGCGGTACTGCCAGAAATTCTCGCCGGTGCCGGCGCGGCGGCGGCCGTGCAGGCCGTGGATCACGTTGGCGGCGATGCGGCGGGCTTCAAGTACAAGGCGCGGCAGCGATGCGGCGAGCGTTCGGCTTTCGCCATCGGCACGTCGGATTGCTGTGATCTCCAGAGCCTCGTTCTTGCTGGGTGCGGCCATCAACCGATCCGCGTCTTCAATTGCCTGATCACGTCGGGGACGGTGCGTCCCTCGGCGCGCGCGGTGAACGTGAGGGCCATGCGATGCTTGAGCACGGGCTCGGCAAGGTCGAGGACGTCGTCGACGGAAGGCGCGAGCCGTCCCTCGAGCAGCGCACGCGCCCGCACCGCCAGCATCAGCGCCTGGCTGGCGCGCGGGCCGGGGCCCCAGGCAATCAGTTTCTCGCCTTCCGCGCTCGGACGCGCGGCGCGCACCAATGACAGGATCGCCTCGACCACGGAATCGCCGACCGGCAGGCGGCGCACCAGCCGTTGCGCCGCAAGCAGCGTCTCGGCGTTCATCGAGGCCTTGGCCAGCGTCTCTTCCGCGCCGGTGGTTTCGAACAGGATGCGGCGCTCGGCCTCGAGATCGGGATAGTCGACGTCGATCTCCATCAGGAAGCGGTCGAGCTGTGCCTCGGGCAGCGGATAGGTGCCTTCCTGCTCCAGCGGGTTTTGCGTCGCCAGCACATGGAAGGGCTTTGGCAGGTCATGCCGGGCGCCTGCAACCGTGATGTGCTGTTCCTGCATGGCTTGCAGCAGCGCCGACTGGGTGCGCGGGCTGGCGCGGTTGATCTCGTCGGCCATCAACAGCTGCGCGAACACGGGACCGGCGATGAAGCGGAACGAGCGCTTTCCCCCGCTGCTCTCGTCCAGCACCTCGGCGCC
This sequence comes from Pseudomonadota bacterium, assembly GCA_023432885.1. GTDB lineage: Bacteria > Pseudomonadota > Alphaproteobacteria > Rhizobiales > Xanthobacteraceae > Bradyrhizobium. The sequence continues at coordinate 7,833 of JAEZEU010000485.1, forward strand.
GAGAATATCCGACGGCATCAGGTCGGGCGTGAACTGGATGCGCTTGGCATCCAGCCCGAGCGTGACGCCCAGCGTATCCACCAGCTTGGTCTTGGCGAGGCCGGGTACGCCAATCAGCAGGGCATGGCCGCCGGAGAGAATGGTCACCAGCGTGTTTTCGATGACCCGGTCCTGGCCGAAAATGACGGTGGAAATCGCCTCTTTCGTCGCGCGAATCTGCGCGGACACCTGCTCGGCGGAACGGACGATGCCATCCTCGAGTTTCTCGACGCTTTCTGAACCTGCCATTCCCGTCAGCTCCTTGAAGGCTTACTTGTCGAATGGGCTGCCATCCGCTCCGTCGTCATCTCATGGGCCTCATGCTAAACACTTACGCGAAGGCCATGTATTTGTTGAATTAAATATCCCCACATTATCGGTATTGGGGGTATGAAACCCATCACGTTGTGGCGAGAATTGGTATCTCGC
>JAEZEU010000548.1 GCA_023432885.1 Pseudomonadota bacterium
CTTGCCGAGATCGGCGTGCACAGCCGTGCCGTCGGGAAAGCGCTTGGCCAGGATCCGCTCGTATCTCGCCTGCCGGTCGCGATGGTGTTCCAGACGGGCCATGATGTCGGCGCGCAGGGCGTCGATATCGACCGCCTCCAGCGCGAACATCCGCACCAGGAGATCGTCCTTGATCGAAGCCGGCCGGCTCGGCCGCGCCGCCCAGTGCTTCAAGGCCGCCCGGCCCTCCGGCGTCAGCGTATAGACCAGCTTATTGGGCTTGCCGGTCTGAACGACTTCACGGGCCTGGACATGGCCGCGGTCGCGCAGTTTGGACAGCTCCCGGTAGATCTGCTGATGGTCGGCCTTCCAGAAGAAGCCGATAGAAGTGTCGAAGGTCTTGGCGAGCTCATAGCCCGTCATCGGCCGTTCGGTGAGGCACGCAAGGATCGCATCACCCAGCGCCATGCGCGGACCCTCCATCGTCGGGCAAGCCATTTTGGAATGAGGCTACATCTGTTCCTTGACACATTATGCGCAAATGTGCATATGCGTCAATGTGCATAAAGCCGCGCGGGATTGAGCGGCTGGACGGCCTGATGCTCGATATGGCGCGCTGGAAAGCCGTCGCCAGTGCGAATCGCAGCTTCACACAGAGGAGACCTCCGATGAGCTTGCCCGGTCTCGACCGCTGGTACCGTTTCATCAAGTCGCATGACCGCGCGGAGCTGAAGGACATGCTCCACCCTGACGTGGTGTTCGAGAGCCCGGTCGTGCACACCCCGCAGCGAGGCGCCGATATCACCTTCAAATACCTCGCAAGCGCCATCAAGGTGCTCAATGGCGAAAGCTTCAGATATCTCGGCGAATGGCGCGGCGATAACAGCGCGGTGCTCGAATTCGCCACCGAGATTGACGGCATCACCATCAATGGTGTCGACATCATCAAATTCGCAGACGACGGCCGCATCGTTCACTTCAAGGTGATGGTGCGTCCGCTGAAGGCCATCAACCTGCTTCACAAGATGATGGCGGAGCAATTGGCGATGCCGTGAGGCGATTGGCCTCGCAGCGATGAAGAAGGCGCAGCTGTCTTGGATCGCCAGAACAAGCTAAGGTCGTCTCTGGAGCCGCGATTGCTGGGCCGCAGGAATTTTCCGAAATAAACCGCCTAGCGGAGAGGACGCGATGCCGATCTACAAAGCCCCCGTGGAAGATGTGACCTTCCTGCTCAACGACGTGTTCCAGATCGACCGCTACGACAATCTGCCGGGCTTCACGGATGCGTCCGCGGATGTGCGCGAGGCGATCCTCGGCGAAGCGGCCAAGCTGAGCGAGGAAGTGCTGCAGCCGCTCAATCGCATCGGCGATCTCGAAGGCTGCAAGCGCCACGATGACGGCAGCGTCACCACGCCCAGGGGATTCAAGGAAGCCTTCAGGCAGGTCGCCGAAGGCGGCTGGCTGGGTCTTTCCGCGCCGGCCGAATATGGCGGGCAGGGACTGCCCGTGACGCTGAGCCAGGCAGTCAACGAATTCCAGTGCTCCGCCAACATGGCGTTCACCATGTATGGCGGCCTCACCATGGGCGCGATCGCAGCGCTCCTTGTCCACGGCAACGCCGAACAGAAAAAGGCCTATGTGCCGAACATGGTGGCGGGCAAATGGACCGGCACCATGAACCTCACCGAGCCGCATTGCGTCACCGATCTCGGCCTGATGCGTACCAAGGCGGTGCGCCAGGACGACGGCAGCTTCAAGATCACGGGCACCAAGATATTCATCTCGGCCGGCGAGCACGATCTCGCCGACAACATCATCCATCTCGTGCTGGCGCGCATCGAAGGCGCGCCAGCCGGCATCAAGGGTGTCTCGCTGTTCGTCGTGCCGAAATTCCTGGTCAAGCCCGACGGGTCGCTCGGCGATCGCAATGGCGTCACCTGCGGCTCCATCGAGCACAAGATGGGCATCCACGGCAATTCCACCTGCGTGATGAACTACGACAATGCCACCGGCTGGCTGATCGGCGAAGAGAACAAGGGCATGCAGGGCATGTTCGTGATGATGAACGAGGCCCGCCTCGGCGTCGCCGTGCAGGGTCTTGCCCAGTCCGAAGTCGCCTATCAGAACGCGGTGGCTTATGCGCGCGAGCGCCTGCAGGGCCGCTCGATCTCCGGCGTCAAGGCGCCGGACAAGCCGGCCGATCCCATCATCGTGCATCCCGACGTGCGGCGCACGCTGCTCACCATCCGCGCCTTCAACGAGGCGGCGCGCGCCATGGTCGTATGGACGGCGCTGAAGAGCGACGTCGCGCATCGCTCCTCCGACCCCAGGGATCGCCAGGAGGCCGACGATCACATGGGCTTGATGACTCCCGTGATGAAGGGCGTGATGACCGGCACCGGCTTTGCCAACACGGTGATGGCGCAGCAGATGTATGGCGGCCACGGCTACATCGCCGAGCAGGGCATGGAGCAGTTCGTGCGCGATGCGCGCATCTCCATGATCTACGAGGGCGCCAACGGCGTGCAGGCGCTCGACCTCGTCGGCCGCAAGCTGCCGCGCGACGGTGGCCGGGCCATCATGGCGTTCTTTGCCGAGGTCGGAGCTTTCGTGAAGGAGAATTCCGGCAACGAGGCCATGAAGCCTTATGTTGGCCCGCTTTCCACGGCGCTCGGCCATCTGCAGCAGGCCACCGGCTGGCTGATGCAGAACGCGCTGTCCAAGCCCGACAATGCGGGTGCCGCCGCCACCGACTACATGGAATTGTTCGGCCTCGTCACCTTCGCCTATATGTGGGCGCGGATGGCCAAGGTCGCGAACGAGAAGATCGCCGCGTCCGGCGCCACGCCCTACCTGAAGACCAAGCTCGTCACCGGAAAGTTCTTCATGGAGCGGATGCTGCCGGAGACATCAACGCACCTTGCACGCCTGCAGTCCGGCAGCGACACAATGATGGAACTGGCGGCGGAAGCGTTCTGAAGCCCTTCGCTTCCGCGCCGAAGCCGTCTATACATTACGATTATCATACAAGGAGGGCGTCATGCCTGAGGCATTCATCTATGATCACGTCCGCACCCCCCGCGGACGCGGCAAGGCCGACGGTTCGCTGCACGAAGTCACGGCTCTTTCGCTCGCCACCGTGCCGCTGCAGGCGCTGAAGGAACGCAACAATCTCGGCGAGGATGTCGTCGACGACGTCATCCTTGGCGTGGTCGATCCCGTAGGCGAAGCCGGAAGCGACATCGCGCGCTTTGCTGCGCTGAAGGCGGGCCTCGGGCAGTCCGTGCCCGGCGTGCAGATCAGCCGGTTCTGCGCCTCCGGCCTGGATGCCGTGAATTTCGCGGCGGCGCAGATCATGAGCGGGCAGCATGAACTGGTGATCGGCGGCGGCGCCGAATCCATGAGCCGCGTCGGCATCGGCGCCTCCGGCGGCGCCTGGCCGATGGACCCCTCGATGGCGGTTCCGGCCTATTTCATGCCGCAGGGCGTCTCGGCCGACCTGATCGCCACCAAGTACGGTTTTTCGCGCGACGACGTCGATGCCTATGCCGTGCAAAGCCAGCAGCGTGCGGCCAAGGCCTGGGACGAAGGCCGTTTCAGCAAGTCGGTCGTGCCGGTGAAGGACCAGAACGGCCTCACCATCCTCGCCAAGGATGAGCACATGCGCCCGACCACCACCATGCAGTCGCTGGCGCAGCTGCAGCCGTCCTTTGCGGCGATGGCCGCGATGGCGGGCTTCGATGCGGTCGCGGTGCAGTCGCATCCCGAGATCGAGAAGGTCAATTACGTGCACCACGCCGGCAACTCGTCCGGTATCGTCGACGGCGCGGGCGCCGTGTTGCTCGGCAGCAAGGAAGCCGGTGCCAAGCACGGCCTGAAGGCGCGCGCAAAAATCCGCGCCTTTGCCAATATCGGCTCGGAGCCCGCGATGATGCTGACCGGCCCGGTGGATGTGACCGAAAAGCTGTTCGAGCGCTCCGGCATGAAGAAGTCGGACATTGACCTGTTCGAGTTGAACGAGGCATTCGCATCTGTCGTGCTGCGCTACATCCAGGCCTTCGACATCGATAACGCCAAGATCAACGTCAATGGCGGCGCCATCGCGCTCGGGCATCCGCTCGGCGCAACCGGCGCGATGATCCTCGGCACCGTGCTCGATGAACTCGAGCGCACCAACAAGTCCACCGCGCTGGTGACGCTGTGCATCGGCGGCGGCATGGGCACCGCTACCGTCATCGAGCGCGTCTAAGGCGAGGGGAGAACGAACATGGCTTACAAGAATTTCAAGTTCGAGACCGACGCCGACGGCATCGCGCTCGTCACCTGGGACATTCCCGGCCGTTCCATGAACGTGCTGGACGAGACCTCGATCAACGAGATCGAGGCAATCGTCAAGCAGACCTCGGAAGACGCCGCCATCAAGGGCGTCGTCATCACTTCCAGCAAGGACGCGTTTTGCGCCGGTGCTGACCTCACCATGCTTGAGGGCATGAACCGGACCTATCTTCAGCTGCTGAAGGACAAGGGCGAGGTTGCGGCCAACCAGGTGCTGTTCGAGCAAAGCCGCCGCTTCTCGCAAGTGTTCCGCTCGATCGAAACGTCGGGCAAGCCGTGGGTCGCCGCGATCAATGGCCTTGCGCTCGGTGGCGGCTTCGAGATCACGCTGTCCTGCCACTATCGCGTCGCCGCCGAAAATCCCAAGACCCGGCTTGGCCTGCCCGAAATCAAGGTCGGTCTGTTCCCCGGCGCCGGCGGCACCCAGCGCGTGCCGCGCATCGTGTCGCCGCAGGACGCAATGCAACTGCTCTTGAAGGGCGAGGCGGTCAACCTCGCCAAGGCCAAGCAGCTCAATCTGATCCACGCGGTCGTGCCGGCCGCCGACATGATCAAGGCCGCCAAGGACTGGATCAAGGGCGGCGGCAAGGCCGTTGCGCCGTGGGACGAGAAGGGCTTCAAGCTCCCGGGCGGCCCCGTCTTCTCCAAGATGGGCATGCAGATGTTCCCGGCGGGCAACGCGATCTACCGCCGCGAAACCTACGACAATTATCCGGCCGCGCGCGCCATCATGAGCTGCGTCTATGAAGGCCTGCAGTTGCCGATCGATGCGGCGCTGCGGGTGGAGTCGCGCTACTTCACGGAGATCCTGCGCTCGAAGGAAGCGGCGGCCATGATCCGCTCGCTCTTCCTGTCGATGCAGGAATTGAACAAGGGCGCCCGCCGCCCCGCCAATGTGCCGCCGACCAAGGTCAAGAAGCTCGCCGTGATCGGCGCCGGCTTCATGGGAGCCAGCGTCGGTTACGTCTCGGCGCGCGCCGGCCTCGACGTGGTCCTGATAGACCGCGACCAGGAAAGCGCCGACAAGGGCAAGGCCCACGCGAAGAGCGTCATCGACGGCCTGATCGCCAAAGGCCGCGCCAAGCAGGACGAAGGCGACAAGATCATGTCGCGGATCACGGCAACTGCGGACTATGCCGCGTTGAAGGACTGCGATCTCGTGATCGAGGCCGTATTCGAGGACCGCAAGGTCAAGGCCGATACCTTTGCCAAGGCGCAGCAGTACCTTAAGCAGGACGTGATCTTCGCCTCCAACACCTCGACGCTGCCGATCACCTCGCTCGCCGAGTCATTCAAGGATCAGGGCCGGTTCATCGGAATCCACTTCTTCTCGCCGGTCGAGAAGATGATGCTGGTCGAGATCATCCTCGGCAAGAACACCGGTGACGTGGCGCTCGCCACGGCGCTCGACTATGTCCGCGTGATCGGCAAGACCCCGATCGTGGTGAACGACTCGCGAGGCTTTTATGCCAACCGCTGCGTCGGCCGCTACATCGCCGAAGGTAACGAGATGTTCCTGGAGGGTGTGCCGCCGGCGATGATCGAGAACTGCGCCAAGATGGCCGGCATGCCTGTCGGGCCGCTGTCGCTGTCGGACGAAGTCGCGCTCGATCTCGGGCTCAAGGTCATGAAGGCGACCGAGGCTGATCTCGGCCCCAACGCCGTCAACCCCGACCAGAAGAAGCTGATGGTGGAACTGGTCGAGAAGCAGGGACGTCTGGGCCGCAAGAACGGCAAGGGCTTCTACGACTATCCCGAGAAGGGCAAGGGCCAGAAGAGCCTGTGGCCGGGCCTTTCCGGGCTCCAGCCCAAGAAGCTCGATCCCGACACGCTCAGCGTCGAGGAGTTGAAGCAGCGCTTCCTGGTGGTGCAGGCCGTGGAAGCCGCGCGCACCGTCGAGGACAATGTCGTGACCGACATGCGCGAGGCGGATGTCGGCTCGATACTCGGCTTTGGTTTCGCGCCGTTCACCGGCGGCACGCTGTCCTATATCGACTTCATGGGTACGAAGAAATTCGTCGAGCTCTGCCACAAGTTCGAAGCCAAATACGGCTCGCGCTTCACGCCGCCGAAGCTCCTGGTCGAGATGGCCGCCAAGGGCGAGACGTTCTACGGCAGATTCCCGCCTAAGAAGCAGCCGACCGCGCAGGCGGCGGAGTAGCGCCGCGCAAGCGCCCGGGAGGGGCAAGGCTGCTCACCTCTCCCGGAACGCCCGGCGCGTTTGATCCGCAATCGGCTTCAGCAGATAGGATAGCAAGGTCCGCCGGCTGGTCGGTATGAACACCTCGACCGGCATGCCTGGCACCAGACGTGCTTCTTCCAGCGGCGCGACCTGCTCCGGCATGACCGTGACGCGCACCACGAAATAGGCGGGGCTCGTCTTGTCGTCACGCGTAACGTCGGCGCCGACGCGGCTGACCATGCCGTCGAGTTCCGGCGTACTGCGCTGATTGAAGCTGGTGAAGCGCAATATTGCCGCCTGCCTTGGCCTCACCTGGTCGATGTCCTTCGGCGTGACGTGGGCTTCGACGATCAGATTGTCCTGCTCGGGTACGATCGTCATGATGGTCTCGCCCGCCGCGATCACGCCGCCCTGGGTATGAATCGTCAGGTCATGCACCGTGCCGGCCTGTGGGGCACGAATTTCCAGCTTTTCCGTTTGATCGCGCGCCGCGACCTGCTTTTCTGAGGTCTCGGCATATTTCGCGCGCACTTCCGCCAGTTCCTTAGCGACGTTGCTGCGGAAATCCTGGTCGATCTGCAGGATCTTCAATTCGGTTTCGGAGATCTTTCCCTTGGCCTGAGCGATCGCTGCGGTCAGCTGGCCGCGCTCGCCAAGCAGACGGGTAGCGTCGCGCTGCAGCGTGCTGAGGCGCGAGATCGAGACCAGGCGCTGCTCCCAGAGGTGCTCGACGCCCACCAATTCCTTAGTCACCAGCTCGGATTCCTGCTTCTTGGCCGTGAGCTGGTCCTGCATTCCCGCGATTTCCTCCTTGAGCTGTTCGATTTGCTCGCGGAGCTGGCGCTTTTGGCCATCGGATGCTTCGCGGCGAAGCTGGAAGAAGCGCCGCTCGCCGGAAACGATGGCTTCCGCCGCCGGGTCAGAAAGTCCAGTCAACGAGGCCGGGAAGACGATGTCTGTCATGCCGTCGCGCTCGGCCTGAAGGCGGGCGCGGCGCGCTTCCAGCTCCCACAGGCTCTTGGTAACAGCCGCAAGGTTGGCCTTGGCGACCGTCTCGTCGAGCAAGACCAACAGGTCATCCTTGGCAACGCGCGATCCTTCCTCGATCAGGAGCTTCTTCGCGACGCCGCCCGAGGGGTGCTGCACCTTCTTGATGTTGGATTCCACCACCAGCGAGCCCTGCGCGATGATCGCGCCGGACATGTCGGTGGCCGCGCCCATGATGCCGACGCTGGCGACGAGGAAGAGGGCCGCGCCCGCGACCGCAAACGTGTGCGTGCGGATCGATGGCCGGGCTCGGCTCATGGTACGGGCGCCTGTTGCTTGCGGCGCGGCTTCTTTTCGGGCTCGGTTGCCGCGGCCGATCGGGTCAGCAGCGGCAGCACCGATCGGGTCGGTCCGAACGCCTGCATGCGGCCTTCGTTGAGCACCATCATATGATCGACGACGCTGAGCAAGGTGGGGCGGTGAGCGATCAGCACGACAATACCGCCGCGGGAGCGGATACGGCCGATCGCCCGGATCAGCGCCTGCTCTCCCGCGGCGTCGAGGTTGGAGTTCGGTTCGTCCAGCACGATGAGGAACGGATCGCCATACAGGGCGCGTGCCAGTGCGATACGCTGGCGCTGGCCGCCCGACAGCATCATGCCGCCGTCGCCGATCTCCGTCTCATAGCCCTGGGGCAAACGGAGGATGAGTTCGTGGACGCCGGCCTCGTTGGCGGCGCTGATCAGGCGTTCGGGATTGGAGACCGGAGCGAAGCGCGAGATGTTTTCCGCCACCGTGCCGCGAAACAGCGCGACCTCCTGAGGCAGGAACCCGAAAAACGGGCCGAGGGCAAGCGGGTCCCATTGCGCCAGTGCCGCGCCGTCGATCCGGATCACGCCCCGCACCGGCGTGCCGATGCCGACCAGCGCGCGCGCCAGCGTCGTCTTGCCGGAGCCGCTCGGCCCGACGATCGCGACCGCGCTCCCAGCCTGCAGGCTGAAGCTGATTTCGTGCAGCACGACGGATTCCGAACGCGGCGCCGTCAGGCTGATGGAGTTGACCCGCAGTTCGCGGCGCGGGGCGGGCAGGGGTGTCAGCGCAGGCCTTTCAGGCATTGCGCCAAGCGCATCGCGCAGGCGCTGGAAACTTGCGCGTGCCGCGATGAAGCCGCGCCAGTTAGCGATGGCAAGTTCGATCGGAGCCAGCGCGCGGATCGACAGAATGGTCGCCGCCAGCATGACGCCGGCCGTAGCCTGCTGGTTGATGACGAGCCAGGCACCGATCGCAAGCACCGCCGATTGCAGCAGCAGCCGCAGGAAGCGCGACGCGCTGCCGAAGGCCGCGGTCATGTCGGCGGTGACGCGCTGACCGTCGAGAAAATCTTCTGTCCGCCGCGACCACAGATCCGCCATCCGCCGTTTCATGCCGAGCGCATGCACCGCCTCGGCGTGATGGAAAGCGGTTTCCGCGGCCAGCCGCCGCGACGAGGCCAGGCCGACCAGCGCGCGCGTCGGCTCGCGCGTGAACAGTTCGGCGGCGTAGGTGATCAGCCCGAGCGCGATGGCGCCGGTTGCGACGGCGGCTCCCATCAGTGGATGGAACAACGCGCAGACCAGGATGTAGAACGGCGTCCATGGCAGGTCGCAGAGCGCAATCAGGCCGCTGCCCGAAACGAATCCCCTGACGGTGTCGAGATCGCGCATGATCTGCAGGCCGTCGCCGCCGGGCCGCCGCATTGCGTCGTGATGCATGCAATCGAACACTTCGCCTCGCATGCTCTCGTCGAAAGCTTCGGCCATCCGCGACAACAGCCGGCTACGCAGCACGTCGACGAAAGCTTGCAGGACGAGCAGCACGAGCACGATCAACAGCAGGCCGACCAGCGTCGGCACGCTGCGGCTCGGCAGCACTCGATCGTAGGTCTGCATCATGAACACCGGTCCGACCAGCATCAGCAGATTGACGAGAGCGCTGGCGCCGGCGACGGCGAAAAGGGCGCTGCGAAGCGAAAGCATCGCCGATTGCAATCCGGCCGGCAGCTGCGAGAACCGGAAGCTGGCTCGTTTCATGCGTCCTCTCGGCCCTCTGCGGCGTGATGCGGGAGAGAGGGCGTGGCAAAGCCGCCACGCCCTTCGTCATCGCCCCTGGCTAAACGATGCAGGTGCCATGGTTGTCGAGCATGCCGTGGTCGGTCGTCAGCAAGGCCGTCATGACATCGCTGAGCCCGGCGATGTCGCCAGGCACGGCCAGCGGCGCGCAGGTTGAATCTCCGCAAGCCGCGTCGCCGCCGGTGAGCCCGTCGCCGAGCAGGTTGCCCGTCAGGCTGTCGATTCCCGCGCCGTTCAGCAGCGGAATATTCAGGCCGTCGGATCCGGAGCCGCTGAGGCCGGGAATGTCGAGCGCGCCCGCGCCGGTCAGCAGGCCGAGGTCGGCGAGTTGCGGGCTGCCCGCCGGCTGATCGACGGCATTGACCTCCAGCGCATGGCGCGGGCCATTGTCGGGTTGACCCAGAACATCGAGGGCGATGCCGTTATCCCGCTCGGGACCGATATCGACGTCGGCTAGATGTCCGCCGGAAGAGGGATTGAGATCGCTGATCACGCCGCCGAGCAGCCCGCCGTCATCGGCATTGTTGCCGCCGTTGATGGTGAGGAGCGGGATGTGCTGCAGATTCGCGCCGATGTCCTGAATCAGGTCGGACACCGGGTTCAAGGCATCGGAGCCATTGAGCACCGCCTTGCCAAGGCCGGCCACCCCGTTGACGATGTCGGAAATATCCGCGGTCAGGTTGGAAACAGCCTGGTCGAGATCGCCGCCGAGGATGTCTCCGGGTGCGTTGAGCACATCGGTGAGCAGATTGCTGTGCCCGTCCGGATGCTCGACGGTGCCTGTCTTGCCGAGGCCGACGGTCTCGCCGAGGTTTGTCACACTGTGTACGACGCCAGCGGCCCCCAGTTCGTCACTGGCCGTCTCAAAAACCTCATGCAGGTCAAGCACGGCGGTGTTTTCGACGTTCAAGACGGGCTGCAGGCTGCCGTCGCTCCCGGCCAGGCGAAGCGCCGAAATACCGTCGCTGCCGCCAAGGAGATTGCACGCGTCGCTTCCCAAGACATCGTCCAGAAGCGCCGTGACGGGCGCGAGCGCAGAAGCCGAAGCGTCCCCGCCGGTCGAAGGATTGGCATCGGTTGGCGGGCTCGTACAGCCCTCGTCATTGGTTTGGCCCAAGGCGCCGTTGCTCGATGACGTCTGGTAGCCCGGATCGGATGAACTCGGCATGATCGCTGCCGAAGTGGTGAGAATTTCTGCGAGACGGTCTGCAGAAGTGTTGCCGCTATAAGGGGCGCCCATGGGAAACTCCGCGCTGGTTGGTTGACGCGGGGTCAATGGCGTTCGCGAAAGCGGGTTTCGGGTCGGACGTGCGCAGTTGCTTCAAGGAAAATATTTGCCTGCGCCGCGAGCGAGAAATTGCCGAAAAGTGGGATGTTCCGGAACCATGCAAAGAGGGCCGGATCGGCGTCCGGCCCTTCGATCTGCTGTGATAAAGCGCGTCCTTTACGCCGCCTTCAGCAGCCCTTCCTTGGAGAGCGCCTCCTGCACCTTCGGGCGGGCGGCCACGCGGGCCTTATAGGCGAGCAGGTTCGGCATGGCCGACAGGTCCAACTTCATGCGGTCGGCCCAGCTCAGCATTGTGAACAGATAACCGTCGGCGACGGTGAACTGCTTGCCCATCAGATGGTCGCGCCCGGCGAGGGCCCCGTCCAGATATTTGAACTTGGCCATCAGGCGGTCGCGGAAAAACGTCTTCACGTCGTCGGGAATGACCGGCTGAAACAGCGGGCTGAAGTTCTTGTGCAGCTCGGTGCCGACGAAATTGAGCCATTCGAGCAACTTGTAGCGCTCGGCGCTGTCGCGGGCGGGAGCGAGGCCGTTGCCAGCCTTGTCCGCGATCATCTGCACGATGACCGGGCCTTCGGTGACCAGCTCGCCGCTGTCGAGCTGCAGGGCCGGCACCTGTCCCTTCGGGTTGACCGTCAAATAGTCGTCACCGTTCTCCAGCTTCTTGGCGCGCACGTCGACCTTCACCAGATCATAGGGAAGGCCGGCTTCGAGCAGCGCGATATGGGGGGACAGCGAGCAGGCGCCGGGCGAATAATACAGTTTCATCGGATATTCCTTCCCTTGGATTCTTGGTATGCCCTGAAGGGGAGACTAAATGCACCTGCATGAAACAGTCAAGATTGATGCAGATGCATTCAGTAGCTAAACTCGGTTTGTGACACGGATGGGTCAGCCAATGAAACGCAAGCCATCGACCGAGGCGACCGCCGCCTGGATCCGCCTGATGCGGGTTCAGAGCCGGGTGCTGGACGCCGTCGAGCAGGATCTGAAGAAGGCCGGCTTCCCGCCGCTTGCCTGGTATGATGCGCTCCTGGAACTGTCGCGCGCGCCGTCGGGCGAGATGCGCCCGGTGGAGCTCGAGAAGCAGATGCTGATTCCGCAATATTCGACCTCGCGGCTGATCGATCGCCTGGTCGACGAGGGGCTGGCCGTGCGCCGCGAATGCAAGATGGACAAGCGCGGCCAGTTCGTCGAAATCACCGAGGCCGGGCGCGAGCTGCAGAAGAAGATGTGGGGCGCCTATTCGGCCGCAATCGAGAAGCATGTCGGCTCGAAACTGTCCGATGCCGATGCCTTGAAGCTCTGCGGCCTGCTCGACCGGCTCGGCTGCTCCTGCGGCGACGTCAAGGCGGCGGCCACCGCCAAAGAGGGCGTACCTGCCCGATGACATCGCTGCGTCCCGTATCCTCCGCGTCCCTTGCGGGCCGCGGATGCCCTGCCACCCGCGCGCGATCCGTCGCAGCGCTTTTGCTTCGGAATTTCCATGGCGCGTGACCAGATCGATATGAGGCCTCTGACGTCGCGCGACGAGCTGGTCGCGTGGCTCGCCGACGGCGTAAAACCGAAATCGGATTTCCGCATCGGCACCGAGCACGAGAAGACGCCTTTCACGCTCGAGCGCCACGACCCCGTGCCGTATGAGGGCCCAAAAGGCATCGGCGCGCTGCTCGAAGGCATGCAGCTGTTGCTCGGTTGGGAACCGATCATGGAGCGCGGCAACATCATCGGTCTTTATGACGTGACCGGCGGTGGCGCGATTTCGCTGGAGCCCGGCGGGCAGTTCGAATTGTCGGGCGCGCCGCTCGAGACCGTGCACCAGACGCAATCCGAACTGATGGCGCACCTGGCGCAGGTGCGCGAGATCGCAACTCCCTTGGGCATCGGCTTCCTCGGGCTCGGCATGACGCCGTCCTGGTCCCGGGCGCAAATTCCCGTAATGCCCAAGGGCCGCTACAAGATCATGACCAACTACATGCCGAAGGTCGGCAAGTACGGCATCGACATGATGTACCGGACCTGCACGGTGCAGACCAATCTCGACTTCTCTTCTGAGGCCGATATGGTCAAGAAGCTGCGCGTCTCGCTGGCGCTGCAGCCGGTGGCGACTGCGCTGTTCGCCAATTCGCCGTTCACCGAGGGCAAACCGAACGGCTTTCTCTCTTTCCGCTCGGAAATCTGGCGCGACACCGACAATGCGCGCGCCGGGATGCTCCCTTGGGCGTTTGAACCCGGCATGGGATTTGAGCGCTGGGTCGATTATGCGCTCGACGTGCCCATGTATTTCGTCAAGCGCGGCGACGAATACATCGACGTCTCCGGCTCCTCGTTCCGCGCCTTCTTCGAAGGCCGCAACAATTTATTGCCCGGCGAGCGCCCGACCCTGTCTGACTGGGCCAATCACCTCTCGACGATCTTTCCCGAGGTGCGGCTGAAGCGTTATCTCGAAATGCGTGGCGCCGACGGCGTGCCATGGGAGCGTTTGCCGGCGCTGCCGGCGTTCTGGGTCGGCCTGCTCTATGACGACGTCAGCCTCGACGCTGCCTGGGATCTTTGCAAGAACTGGAAGGCGCATGAAAGGCAGGCGTTGCGCGATGACGTGCCGCGCTTCGGCTTCAAGGCACGAATCAAGGACCGCTATCTGTTCGAGATCGCCAAGGAGTGCGTCAGACTCGCGCATGACGGGCTCCGGCGCCGCGGCCATCTCGACCATCTCGGCCGGGACGAGACCCGGCATCTGGAACCTCTGGTTCGCACGATCGAATGCGGACAAACGCCGGCCGAGGAGATGCTGGCCAGATTCAACGGCCCCTGGAAGGGGTCCGTGGAACCTGCCTACGCCGAATATGCGTTTTAGGTCAGTGTCTTAAAGCGCGTTCATCAGCCGTACAGGTTGCGCGCGTTCATATGCGGAACCCGCAGGTGTCCCTGCGGGCGGATGAGAATTCGAAAGCAGTGACGTGATGCGAAAGGGCCGCCTGTTCGGGCCGTGGTTGGTCGCGCTTGCCCTCTGGGCGGCCGTTCTTCCAGTGCGGCCGGCGTCAGCGCAGGTCAATTTCGACCGGCCCGGCGGCGACTATTTGAATGCACCGGTGTTGTCGGGCGATCCCGCCGATTGTGCGCTCCTCTGCGAACGCGATCGCCGCTGCCGCGCCTGGACTTTCGCCTATCCGAGCGATACGGTCGCCGGTGCGGTGTGCTGGCTGAAGAGCAGCGTGCCGTCACGCCAACAGGACAATTGCTGCGTCTCCGGCGTGCGCGGCGCCGGCGTGGTCGAGCCGCGCAACAATGCCGTCGAAACCTCCATCGACCGCTTCGGCGGCGATTACAGAAATTTCCAGCTCAACGCCCGCGACGGCGATGACGCCTGCAAGGCGGCCTGCACGGCTGACAATAAATGCCGTGCCTGGACCTATGCCCGCCCGGGCTACGCCGGCAAGGAAGCGCAATGCTTCCTGAAGAAGGAAATCAAGCCGCCGCGAAGGAAGGCGGGGTTTACGTCTGGCGTGGTAAGATAGTTGTTTCCGTCGCCCCGGCGAAGGCCGGGCCCATAATCACCGCGGCACGTTGTTGAACCGAGCTGCGGCCCGGCGTCGCGCAACGACGCACATTCGTGGTTATGAATTACGGCTTTCGCCGGGAAGACGATCTACGCCGGCAACACGGTTACCTCTGGCCAGGTCTTTTTCCAGCGCGCGGCCTTGGCGGCATAATTCTCAGCGGAAAAATTCGGGCCCGGATTCGGCCGCACGACCAGGTTGGCGACATCATCGAACCCATCCGGCGCATACACGTCGTAACCCTCGCGCGTCCGGCGCAGCCCGATGCGTGTGTTCCTGGTAAGAAACCGGTCGATGCCGTCGGTCGAGCAGGCAAGCGGCGGGTAGGGCAGGCCGTGCTTGTCGGGATACCACAGGTGCACCCGCGCCTGGTTGCGCGCCTCGACCTTCGCGCGAAGTCCTCTGAATATGCCGTTGAGCCGCCGGATCACGTTATCCTCGGCTTCCCACGAAGTATCGCGGTCGAAGTAGAAGATGTCATAGTCGGCGATCCCGTAGTCGACCGTGCGTCCGGTTATCACGTTCCACACCGTCTGCACCAGGCATCCGGACACCAGCCATGCGTCCGGCAGCGCGAGGTGAAACAATTCATCAACAATGATCTTGTTGGCGGGGTTGCGCAGTGCGGCGGCGATGAATTCGTCGGAAGTCATGAAAGCAAATCCGCAAAAAATCGTAGGGTGGTTAGCCGTACCGCGCACACCGCGCGCTCAAAACGCAAGGAAGAAGCGTAACCCGCCGATGCCGCACCAAGATGGTGGGGTGCACGCGGAACTGTCATCGGGCGCCCATTTGCGCGACCCGTTGGTTAACCCAGCCGACATATCTTCTTCATACTCCCTCACCGCCGCCTTCGATGCCAGCGTCCGCCAGTGCCGGCGCAGCAGCGGCTCGAGATGGCTGCGGCTTGCCCTGGAAAGGCGGATCAGCACCATAGGATAGTCGCGGTAATGGTCGGTGAAGTAGAAAAGCTTCGGCTGGCTCTCGACCAGCATCTCGCGCTCGTCCGGCGGCACGCCCGGCACCACCAGTGAGTCTTTGTCCTCCTTCAGCCGTGCCAGCATCTTCCTGCGCACCTTCAGCGCCGGCGTGCCATAGGATGTGCCCTCCTCGACTTCCGGCCACGCCAGCGCGAATTTGCGGACGTCGTCGAAGGTCATGGCGCGCCTGGCTTGTCCATGGCTCGTCCCGGGCATCCACGTTCTTGCGTGCCGCGGCAAAGAAGGACGTGGACGGCAGTGTCAGGCCCGGCCATGACGTCTGAGTGTGCGGTCCGCCTCAGCGGACAGTCGTGAAGAACCGATCGAACCGCAGGCCCGCGAGCCAGGTCCATACCGGCTGGCTGCGTATGCCCATATCCCAGGAGCCGACCACGGCATCGGCGCGGCCGATCAGGTTGTCGATCGGCAAGAGGCCGACGCCGCCGTCGCGCACCGCGACGCGGCTGTCGGCGGAGTTGTCGCGATTGTCGCCGAGCACGAACAGCATGCCCGGCGGCACCGTGACCTCGGGCGTGTTGTCGAGCCTTCCGTTGTCGCGGATCTTGTAGATTGCGTGCTCGACGCCGTTCGGCAGCGTCTCGATGTAGCGGTTGGCCTTTTCGGTGGCGCCGCGATCATCCTCGGCTTCGCCGACGCCGTCGGGGCGCAGTTGTGCCGCATGGTTGTTGATGAAGAGCTGGCCTTGACGCATCTGTACGCGGTCACCGGGCAGCCCCACCACACGCTTCACCCAAGCCTGCGAGCGGTCGCCTGGCCAGCGGAACACGACGACGTCGCCTCGCTTGGGCGTTTCGCCGAACAACCGGCCGGTTTCCGGCAGCGTGATCTGGATCGGCAGCGAGGCTGCGCCATAGCCGTAAGGGAATTTCGACGCCACCAGCGCGTCCCCGATCAGGAGCGTCGGCTCCATCGAGCCCGACGGCACGTAGAAGGGCTCGGCAATCGCTCCCTTGGCAATGAACACGCAGGCCACGATTGCGGCGAACTGCGCGACTTGCCCGCGCCAGGTGGAGGATTTTTGCGCGGAAACTTCGCTTTTGCTCACGAGCCGGTACCTCCAACGGTGATGCGCTCCATGCGCAGCGTCGGCTGGCCGACGCCAACCGGCACGCCCTGGCCGTTCTTGCCGCAGGTGCCGATTCCGGTGTCGAGCGCGAGATCGTTGCCGATCATGGTGATGCGGTTGAGGTCCGTCGGACCGTTGCCGATCAGCATCGCGCCCTTCAGCGGCGCGCCGATCTTGCCGTTCTCGATGCGGTAGGCCTCGGTGCACTGGAACACATATTTGCCCGAGGTGATGTCGACCTGACCGCCGCCGAAATTGGCGGCGAATACGCCGTTCTTCACGGACGCGATGATTTCCGCAGGGTCGCGCTCGCCCGCCAGCATGTAGGTGTTGGTCATGCGCGGCATCGGCACATGGGCATAGCCCTGGCGGCGGCCGTTGCCGGTTGGCTTCATGTTCATCAGCCGCGCGTTCTGGCGGTCCTGCATGTAGCCGACGAGGCGGCCGTCCTCGATCAGGACGGTGCGGTTGGTCGGCGTGCCCTCGTCATCGATGGAAAGAGAACCTCGCCTGGAGGCCATCGTGCCGTCATCGACCACGGTGACGCCCTTGGCGGCGACCTGCTGGCCCATCAGGCCTGCGAAGGCCGAGGTCTTCTTGCGGTTGAAATCGCCCTCGAGTCCGTGGCCGACGGCTTCATGCAGCATCACGCCGGGCCAGCCAGCGCCCAGAACCACGTCCATCTCGCCGGCCGGCGCCGGCACGGATTCCAGATTGACCAGCGCCTCGCGTAGCGCGCCGTCGGCCGCCTCGCGCCAGTTTTTGCTCTCGATGAAGCGCGCATAGCCCTCGCGCCCGCCATAGCCCTTCGAGCCGCTCTCCTGCCGGTCGCCCTGTCCGGCAACGACGGAAATGTTGACCCGCACAAGCGGGCGGATGTCGCGATAGGCCTCGCCGTCGGGCCGCAGGATTTCCACCACCTGCCAGGTTGCGCCCAAGCTGACGGTCACCTGCCGCACTCGCGGATCCCTGTCGCGGACATAGGCGTCGATCTCCGCCAGCAGCTTCACCTTCGCCTCGAAGCCCGGTGCATCCAGCGGATTGTCGTCGCCATAGAGCTTCACATTGGTGTGAGGCGGCGGGGCCGCGAACGTGCCCGCGTAACCGCCGCGCACGGCAGCCACCGCATCGGCCGCACGGATCAGCGCCGGCAGCGACACGTCGGAGGAGTGCGCATAGCCCACGGCGTCGTCCTTCACCGCGCGCAAGCCGAACCCTTGCGAGGTGTCATACGTCGCCTGCTTCAGACGTCCATTGTCGAACATCAGCGCTTCGGTCTGTCCATATTCCAGGAACAGCTCGCCATCGTCGGCCCCCGCAAGTCCCC
>JAEZEU010000411.1 GCA_023432885.1 Pseudomonadota bacterium
TCGACTGGCGTGCAATTCTCGGTCCCGCGTTGACGGTCCTGGTGGCGCTGATCGCCTTTTTCGTCGATCGCCATCTCGTCACGGTGCCCAATCCGGCGCCGCTGTTCGTCTGCATCGTCGCGCTGGCGAGCTCGATCAACGGCATAAGGTCCGGACTGATCAGCGCGGCGCTTGCGGTGATCTTCTCTGCGCTGTTCTTCCTCAACCATCGCGCAGCGCCCGGCTACGATGTCTACGACATTGCGCGGATGCTGCTGCTGGCGGGAACGGCCGCGGGCACCGCCCTCATCACCGGCATGCTGCGACAGAAATGGATCGAGGCTTTCGCCGCCGAGCAGGAACAGCATGCCACGGCGGCGCGCCTTGCCGCCGCACTCGACGAGGTCGATATCGGCATCGTGCTGCTCGGCGCCGACACGCGCGCCGAATTCATCAACCGCGCCTTCCGCGATTATTTTGCACTGCCCGACGAAATAGCCGACAGCCAGCCGCCCTTCATCGCGCTGATGTATCATGGCCGCGATACCGGCGCCTATGAGCTGCCGGAGGACGAGCTGGCGCATTTCATCGCCGACCGCACCGAGTTGATGCGCGCCGGCGATTCCCGGCCGATCAACCTCAACCTCGCGGACGGCCAGGTGCTGCGCTTTTCCTGCACCGCGCTACCCGACGGCGGGCGCATGCTGAGCTACACCCCGGTGACCGACCTCGTCCGCGTCAGCGATGCACCGGCCAAGGCGGAGTATTATCGCTCGCTGCGCAAGGGCCTGCGCCCGCCCTTCCCCGAAGCGCGCGCGGCGGAATAGACCAGGGCGTTTCCCGACGCGGCCGTCGGCGAGCCCAGGCTCATGCAGCTCGCGCGTCGCGCACCGCCTGCGCGACTTTCGTCGCTTGCGACACTCGCCCGATCTTAGCGCCTGCAATGATCTTCCTTCGGCGCGTGCTCGCCTTCGGCACCATGCCTTCGTTCGCTGTCGCTCCGGCAGGAGGATAAGTCATGAAATTCGCGGCACGATGCAGCGCGAGAGCCTTTCGGGCCGCTTCGACATTCGCGGTTCGCGCTGCCGCCTTGCGAAGGCGCGTGAGCTCCTTGTTCAGCCGCTTCAGCGCCGCCGCGAAGACCTGCTTGCGTTCCGATGCATGCTCAGCGGTTCCTGGGAAGCTTGCTCCACGAGCGTCGGCCTTTCCACGCGTCTCCCGCCGCTTTTGCCGGCCGAGCGTTCGCTCCTTGTCCCGCATTTTGCGTAAGCGAGGACGCATGGCCTCAAGCTCAGCCACCTCGACGTCATAGATGGCAGGGTGGTGCGTGAGGCGGACCGTCTCATATTCTTCGTGGCTGAGAAGGCTGCGTTCGAACTTGCAAGGGACCGACATCACCATTCCTCCATTTGAGTTCTTGAAGTTCAGGCAGAAGGACTCGTTCAGGTGCAGTTTGGGAATGTTACTACGCGCGGGCATGACTCCGCTATTGGTGAAACCTTGCTCAGTAGTCGAGCCGCCCCGCCGGCAATTATCAGCCGACTGGCCCGGCGGCTCGTTCTTCTCGACAGGTGGGCCACGCGCGCGGCGGAATAGGCATCAGAGCTTTCGGCTGTCATAGGCCCAATGAAGCAGTGCCTGGCGTTGCCGTCGCCTGCAGGTCCAGTCGCCGGGCTCGCAATGGCTCCTGAGTTGCGCGACGTGCCGCCGGATCGCCTTCCAGCGCTTGATCTGCCGCGCATCCTCCTCCGGAATCCGGCGGCCCATGTAATAGCGACAGTACCACTGAAACCATCCGCGCGGATCATCGGGATATATCCATCCCTTCTTCAGCCAGACCGAAAGAGGCTGGCTTGCGCCGACGCCGAAGTAGTTCAAGGCGCAGTCGCGCCCGGACGGCGAAAGCCGGGCCCTTGCAAACCAGCTCTCGGGAAACTCCTTGCGGCAGTCCGTCATGTACTTGCCGCAGAAGACGCCGAGCGCAAGCATCTGCTTCGGCGTAAGCTCGGGCCGGAATTCCGGATCGAAATTGCGGCCGACAGGCTCGGTCAGGACGTAGCGATAGCCACGCTGCATCCTGTCGTTGACGGTGACTGTCACATTTCGTCGGCGCATGGCTGGAAATCTAAGCCGTATTCCTCGATTTGGAAGATTGATCGAGCAACACTCGACCAATGTTCGCCTCGACTCTGTTCAGCATCGCTCCGCTTGCGTCGCCAGCGCCCTGATGCCCAGCAATGTCGCGATCCGCCCCCTCGCGCGACTTCATCGCAGCGGCGTCGGGCGGCAAAGGTGTCGGGCGCCTCTGACTAACGGCGTCTACGAGCGCGCGATGCTGGCCGCCAGCTAAGCTTCATCGCTGCCGTGGCCCTGGAATGAACGCGCCGCCGCTTTGGATCCGGTCGTCGATAGGTCGTGCTGCATCCTTGCAAACAAAATGCCCGCCGGAGCGGCGGGCATTTTTCGTTCCACTTCTTCAGCTCACCACGTGTAGCGCAGCCCGGCTTGGGCGCCGTAGATCTGCGTGGCTGGGTTGAAGGGATTGGTCTGAGTTCCCGCTGTGCCGCTGCCATGCCCCTCGAGGTAGCTGGAGAAGTTGGGCGTCCAAAGGACCGTGATCTTCGCCGAACCGCGACCGCCCAGATTCGCAAACGTTGGCGCCACGAAAGGAATGCTGGGCCCGACCAATCCGGAGAAGTTGGCTTCCACGACCTTGTAGACCTGACCGGATAGCGTCGGCTGAACGGTGAAGCCCATCCACTTCATCTCGGTGCCTACGCGGCCGCCGCCGTGCACCTCGGTGGTGTCGGCGATCTTGGTCCCGAAGTTGGAGGTAAAGAGCTCAGTGTAGGTGACGCCCGCCGTCGGTTCGAACCACACCGAATAGGGGAAATCAAAGCGGTACTGGGCGTTGCCGGTGTAGGAGGCCGAGCTCGAGTCGGGCGGAGCAATAGCGAAAAGCGTCGGCGCCGAGATCAGCGAATTGCGCGTCCAGCTCGCCAGGAAGGTGAAGTCGGCGGAGAAACCGCCGTTCAAGTACGACAATGTACCCGATGTCGACGGGATCGACCCCTCGAACTCAGTCAGAAAGGCTTGCTG
>JAEZEU010000597.1 GCA_023432885.1 Pseudomonadota bacterium
CCGCCGACCGCCCCGGCCACTGCCGCGAGCGCGACGACCGCCGCCATCGCGGCGACGCGGCGCCTGGGGGCGGCCTGCCCTGCCGGCCCGCCGCCCGGTGACATGCGCTCGCCGGGGGCCATGATCACGATATTGCCGGCCGGCCGCGGCGCTTTCGCGTTCTTGTCGGACTGCATTTCGCCGCTCCGTGCGTCAACCCTGGATGCCTCGACCCTTGGCGCCTCCAGCGTTGGCTCCTCCCTAGGCGCGTCAACCTTGGGCGCATCGTCCTTGGGCGAAGTCATCTCCTGGTCGGGCGCAATGGTCGGGGACTCCGCCATGACCGGCTCGGTGTTGAAGCCTGTCTTGGCGTCGGATGCGGCACTCACAGAACCGGTTTCAGCACTGGTCGGCTGGGGCTGCTGTTCGTTCACGGCAAAAGTCTCCAGAATTGATTGACCATTTGGTAACTTTCAGTGGTTGCCAATTCCTTACCGGTCTAGGGCGTTACGGAAATTTTAGGAACTTGTCCGGGGCGGATTTGGGCCGGAAACTGGGGCGGAGTCGTGGCGCGGCGGTGGTCTGCCGGCCGTGCAGCCATGCGACAAAGCCCTTCCCCGCGTCATTTGCGCACAGATCGATGGCGGTTCTCAGCCAAGAGCATCTCGACCATATCGGCGCGGCCTGTCATTTCCATGACCGAGCCTACATCGCCGCAGACCGGCTTGCGCCAACAAGATGATGCTGCGCGAGAACTGTTCGATGCCCCGGATGCGCGCTCGAACGTCGAGCGCGTCTGATGCTTTGCATCGCCGGGCGAACCACGGGGCCTGTTTGACAACGGCATGTAGGCCTGTTCAACAGGCAGCATAACAAGCCTGCATCAATAAAGGGAGGAGATGCATCATGAAGCTGTACGACTCGGTCGGCCCCAATCCGCACATCGTCCGCATGTTCATGGCTGAGAAGGGCATCGACATGCCGAAGCAGACCGTAGACCTGCGCAAGGGCGAGAACCGCGAAACCGAGCATCTCAAGCGCAATCCGCACGGGCAGATGCCGACGCTGGGACTGGACGACGGCAGCTATCTCTCGGAGATCACCGCGATCTGCGAATATCTGGAGGAGAAGCAGCCCTCACCGCCCCTGATCGGCACGACGCCGGAGGAGCGCGCCGAATGCCGGATGTGGACGCGACGCATCGACCTCAACATCGGCGAGCCGCTGCTCAACGGCTTTCGCTTCGGCGAAGGATTGAAGTTGTTCGAGAAGCGGATTGTTGTTCTGCCGGAAGCATCGCCCGGCCTGAAGAGGGTCGCGCAGGATCGCCTGAAATGGCTCGACGGCCAGATGGCCGACGGGCGCGAATATATCTGCGGCAAGCGCTTCACGCTCGCCGACATCAACCTCTATGGCTGGCTCAATTTCGGCAACCAGGTCGGACAGCCGCTCGATCGCACCAACACGCATGTCGCGGCATGGTTCGACCGCGTCGCGCAGCGGCCATCGGCGAAGGCGTGAGGTTGTAACGGTCATTCCGGGATGGTCCGAAGGACCAGCCCCGGAATCTCGAGATTCCGGGTTCGGCTCTTCGAGCCGCCCCGGAATGACAAGATCAGGCGCTCCGCTTCTTCCCCTTCGCGAATTGCTTCGTCAGAAATTCCGCCAGCACCTCGACGCGGGCGGGGCGCGGGCCGCCGGGTGGCGTCACCAGGTGCACCGCGCCTTCCGGCTGCTTCCAGCCCTTCAGGATCACCTCGACCTCGCCTGAGCGGATGGCATCGCCGACAATGAACTCCGGCAGGTCGGCGATGCCGAGCCCGGCGAGCAGCGCCGGCATCACGGCCTCGCCGTTGTTGGCGCGCAATTGCCCGCCGGGACGCACGCTTGCCTGCTCGCCGGCGGCGTTGGTGTAGTTCCAGATGCCGGCGCCTTGCAGATAGGCGTAACCGAAGCAGTTGTGGTCGGCGAGATGCATGGGATGCGTCGGCCGGCCGTGACGCTTCAGATAGGACGGCGCCGCCACCGTGTAGCGCGGCATGGCGCAGAGCCGGCGCGCGATGAGGGAGGAATCCGGCAGCCGGGCGATGCGAAGGCCGGCGTCAAACCCCTCACCAATGAGATCGACGAGGGCGTCGCTCAGGTGAAGGTCGATGGAGACTTCGGGATAAGTCGCGAGAAATTCCGGCAACAGCGGCGCCACGGTCCTGACGCCGAAGGTCATGGGCACGGCAAGCCGCACGAGGCCGCGTGGCGTCGCCGATTGCGACAATGCCTCCGCCTCCGCGGCCTCGCCGTCCGCGAGCAGCCGCGCCGCGCGCTCGGCGAGTTTCTGCCCGGCATCGGTCAAGGCGAGGCGGCGCGAGGTGCGGTTGAACAGCCGCGCCCCGAGCCGCTCCTCCAGCCGGCTCACCGCCTTCGACACGGTGGCCTTGGACAGCGCCAACTCACTGGAAGCCGCCGCAAAGGAGCGCAGTTCCACCACCTTGGCGAAAATCGCCAGCGCCTCGAAATCCGGAAGCTTGGCCATATCGATATACCTCAATTCTAGAAACAATGTGTTTCGATAGTTTCTATTTATATACCCCGGCGAACGCCATATCCAAGTGCCATCGAATTTCCAAGCGATGGAGAACTTCCATGACCAAGAAACTCTCAGGCAAGGTTGCCCTCGTCACCGGCGGCTCGCGCGGCATCGGCGCGGCCAGCGCACTGGCGCTCGCCGAAGAAGGCGCCAACGTCGCCATCAGCTACAACGCTTCCCCCGAGAAGGCGGAAGCGGTCGTGAAGCAGATCAAGGCCAGGGGCGTTGAAGCGCGCGCCTTCAAGGTGGATCAGGCTTCCTCCGCCGACGTTGAGAGGCTGGTAACGGACGTCGCGGCCGAATTCGGTCGTCTCGATATTCTCGTCAACAATGCCGGCGTGGCCGTCAGCGGCGCGGTGGACGATCCCAACGCCGATGTGGCGGCACTCGCCCGCGAAGATGCAGTGAATGTCCACGGCGTGATT
>JAEZEU010000606.1 GCA_023432885.1 Pseudomonadota bacterium
TGGTCGGCAAGATCACGCCGAAGGGCGAAAGCCCGATGACGCCGGAAGAAAAGCTGCTGCGCGCCATCTTCGGCGAAAAGGCAAGCGACGTCCGCGATACCTCGCTGCGCGTGCCTCCGGGCGTGCAAGGCACCATCGTGGAAGTGCGCGTGTTCAACCGGCACGGCGTCGACAAGGACGAGCGTGCGCTGGCGATCGAGCGCGAGGAGATCGAGCGGCTTGCCAAGGACCGCGACGATGAGCAGGCGATCCTGGACCGCAACGTCTACAACCGTCTGGCGGAACTCCTGGAGAACCGCCAGGGCATCGCCGGCCCCAAGGGCTTCAAGAAGGACACCAAGATCACCCGTGCGGTGCTCGAGGAGTACCCGAAGTCGCAGTGGTGGCTGTTCGCTTCGCCGAACGACAAGCTGATGGCCGAGATCGAGGCCATGCACAAGCAGTACGACGAGTCGAAGAAGGGGCTGGAACAGCGCTTCCTCGACAAGGTCGAGAAGCTGCAGCGCGGCGACGAGCTGCCGCCCGGCGTGATGAAGATGGTCAAGGTCTTCGTCGCGGTGAAGCGCAAGATCCAGCCCGGCGACAAGATGGCCGGCCGCCATGGCAACAAGGGCGTGGTGTCGAAGATCGTGCCGATCGAGGACATGCCGTTCCTCGAGGACGGCACGCATGCCGACATCGTGCTCAATCCGCTGGGCGTGCCCTCGCGCATGAACGTCGGGCAGATCCTGGAAACCCATCTCGGCTGGGCCTGCGCGGGCCTCGGCAAGCGCATCGGCCAGACCGTGGATGCCTATCTGCATGGTGCCGCCAAGCACGACACCAAGCCGCTGAAGGAGACGTTGAAGCGGATCTACGGCGACGACGAGACCATCAAGTCGCTGAACGACAGCGAGCTGATCGAACTCGGGCGCAACCTCAGCCATGGCGTGCCGATCGCAACTCCCGTGTTCGACGGCGCCAAGGAGGCCGACATCGAGGAGATGCTCAAGCTCGCCGGTCTCGATGCGTCCGGCCAGTCGACCGTCTATGACGGCCGCACCGGCGATCCCTTCGATCGCAAGGTGACGGTGGGCTACATCTACATGCTCAAGCTCCACCACCTCGTCGACGACAAGATCCACGCGCGTTCGATCGGTCCGTACTCGCTCGTCACCCAGCAGCCGCTGGGCGGCAAGGCGCAGTTCGGCGGCCAGCGCTTCGGCGAAATGGAGGTCTGGGCGCTCGAAGCCTACGGCGCCGCCTACACGCTGCAGGAAATGCTGACGGTGAAGTCTGACGACGTCGCCGGCCGTACCAAGGTGTACGAGGCGATCGTCCGCGGCGACGACACGTTCGAGGCTGGTATCCCGGAATCGTTCAACGTGCTGGTCAAGGAAATGCGCTCGCTCGGCCTCAACGTCGACCTGCACAATTCCAAGATGGGCCCGGCGCCGACCTCCGAGGCGGCCGAGTAGCGAGATTGGCGCCCGGCGGCAGCAGCCCGCCGGGCTTTGGCGCTTCGCCCCAGCGGGCGGGGCGCCCGGTACCTGAGAACACTGTCTTATTTGCTGCCGGCCTTTGACCGGCACGCGAGGAGAAGACCATGAACCAAGAGATTATGAATCTTTTCAATCCGACGACCCCGGCCCAGGTCTTCGACCAGATCCGGATCTCGATCGCGTCTCCGGAGAAGATTCTGTCGTGGTCCTACGGCGAGATCAAGAAGCCGGAGACCATCAACTACCGCACCTTCAAGCCCGAGCGCGACGGCCTGTTCTGCGCCCGCATCTTCGGGCCGATCAAGGACTACGAGTGCCTGTGCGGCAAGTACAAGCGGATGAAGTACAAGGGCATCATCTGCGAAAAGTGCTCGGTCGAGGTGACGCTGTCGCGCGTCCGGCGCGAGCGCATGGGCCATATCGAGCTCGCAGCCCCCGTTGCGCACATCTGGTTCCTGAAGTCGCTGCCCTCGCGCATCGGCCTGCTGCTCGACATGACGCTGAAGGACCTCGAGCGCATCCTGTACTTCGAATACTACGTCGTGCTTGAGCCGGGCCTGACCGCGCTCAAGGACCGCCAGCTGCTCTCGGAAGACGAGTATCTCAAGGCGCAGGACGAATACGGCCAGGATTCCTTCACCGCCATGATCGGCGCAGAGGCGATCCGCGAGATGCTGAAGGGGCTCGACCTCGAGAAACTCGAGGCGACGCTGCGCGCCGAGATGCAGGAGACCGACTCCGAGATCAAGCACAAGAAGCTCGCCAAGCGGCTGAAGATCGTCGAGGCGTTCCGACATTCCGGCAACAAGCCGGAGTGGATGATCCTGACCGTCGTGCCGGTGATCCCGCCGGACCTGCGTCCGCTGGTGCCGCTCGACGGCGGCCGCTTCGCGACCTCGGACCTCAACGACCTCTACCGCCGCGTCATCAACCGCAACAACCGCCTGAAGCGGCTGATGGAGCTGCGCGCGCCCGACATCATCATCCGCAACGAAAAGCGCATGCTGCAGGAAGCTGTCGACGCGCTGTTCGACAACGGCCGCCGCGGCCGCGTCATCACCGGCGCCAACAAGCGCCCGCTGAAGTCGCTCGCCGACATGCTCAAGGGCAAGCAAGGCCGCTTCCGCCAGAACCTGCTCGGAAAGCGCGTCGACTATTCCGGCCGTTCGGTGATCGTGGTCGGTCCTGAGCTCAAGCTGCACCAGTGCGGCCTGCCGAAGAAGATGGCGCTCGAGCTGTTCAAGCCGTTCATCTATTCGCGGCTTGACGCCAAGGGCCTGTCCACGACCGTGAAGCAGGCCAAGAAGCTGGTCGAGAAGGAGCGGCCCGAGGTCTGGGATATCCTGGACGAGGTGATCCGCGAGCATCCGGTGCTGCTCAACCGCGCCCCGACGCTGCATCGACTCGGCATCCAGGCGTTCGAGCCCGTGCTGATCGAAGGCAAGGCGATCCAGCTGCACCCGCTGGTCTGCGCCGCCTTCAACGCCGACTTCGACGGCGACCAGATGGCCGTGCACGTCCCGCTGTCGCTGGAAGCGCAGCTGGAAGCGCGCGTGCTGATGATGTCGACCAACAACATCCTGCATC
>JAEZEU010000084.1 GCA_023432885.1 Pseudomonadota bacterium
TTTTCGGACAAGATCATGCTCGCAAAAGAGCGAGCGGGATGGCGTCTCGAAGAGATGGCATCACGATCCGTGCGGACGGGGCGGGGCAACGGGCGGCAGCAGCACCTCGAACAGGGTCTTGCTCACGGTCGGGTGAGCGCCCTCGATGGTGAGCAGCCTCCGCTTGGAGATCACGCCGCCGTTCGGCGCGATCCTGTCGGCATAGTTGCCGGCTTCCAGCACGCGGTGGCAGGGCACGATGACCATGAAGGGATTGCGGCCGAGCGCCTGCGCCACCGAATGGACCGCGCCTTGTATGCGCATGCCGACGGCGATCTCGCCATAGGTGCGGGTCTCGCCGCGCGGGATGGTGCGGACATATTGATAGACGCGCTGGTTGAACTGCGGCAGGCTCGAAAAATCCAGCGCGATGTCGGATATGTCGGGATTGCCGCCGCGCAGCAGCATGGCGATGCCTTCGATGGCGAGTTCGGTGTTGGCCGGCGGGCGCTGCTCGCGCGCCTCGGGATAGACCCGGTAGATCCGGCGCCTTGTTTCGAGCTCACGGGCCTCGGGCAATTGCACGCCGACGATGCCGCGCTCGCCCCATGCGATGCCGCACCGGCCGACCGCAGTGTCGAATATGGTGAACCCCTGCCCCGACATTTTTACGCCACCCACCCGCGGGGATCATAACACCGTCATAAAAGACCGCATCTGGAATCTTGCGGTTCGGTTAAGGGTAGTGCCTGCGGGCCTGCCGAACCGGCCTGGCGGGAAACACGGGCGGCGATTGAGCCGACACAGCCGGCGATCGGCACACAGGCACGGCGGATCCTCGACATCGGCGGACGCGGTTTCAAGAGCTGCCGGATGTGCAGGACACGCGGCAGCTCGCGATGTCATGAGCCCGATCAAAGATGGGTAGGCATGGATAGGACGCTGGTGCCGCGTGATCGTGCAACCGTTGGTGTTAGGCGTATCAGTGGCGGCACGGCGTCGCTGATGACGTTTGCGTGAGAACCGGGGCCGGCTTGATATGAGTTTAGCGAAGCTGAGGACACGCAAACAAAAATGTCGGATGCAAAAAAGCCCGCATCGCTGCGGGCTTTTCGCTTTTACCAGTATCCGCCGCTGCCGAAACTGAAGGTGATGCCGGGACCGCCATATCCGCGATAATAGGGGCGGGGGGCGTAGTAGCCGTAACTACCGCCGTAGTACGGCCGGTAGTGGCGAAAGCCATAGTGACGATGGTGATGGTGCCGGTGGCCGTGGTGCCGATGGTGACGGTGGCCGTGGTATTTATGGTGGCGACCACGCGAGCTGATGTCGGTCGACTGTTTGGTTACGCCTGGAGCAGCTTTTGTCGGCACAGTGTTGTCCGAAGCATTCGCTGCGGAAACACCGAGCAGCGCGGCTGCACCTACGGCAATGGCGAGAGATAAACGCTTCATTGAGCACTCCAATGATCATGTGGAGCATCAATCGATGGCGGCGAGGTACGTTCCGGTGTGCGACATTTATTCGCTGTTTCTTGAATGAATATTCATCTTCGTTAACCGCACAACAGACCGGGCAGCCTTATCGCGTTTCGCGACGCAGATGGAATCACCTGCATGATGGATCAGCACCGATGACCGCGTTGCTCCAAGTCGACAGCTGCACGTTCATGGCGACACCATAGAGAGCTGGAACGCGACATGAGTGTCGACGGAAGCGCGTGACGAGGCGCGAATGCGCGGGAAGCGATAGGAAGGAGGGCGATGACCAAGCCTCCGAGCGAGGAGAAGCGGACCGTTTACCGCTCATGCTGATCGATACGAATTCGAGCTTGAATGACCCTCCAGCTGGACGTACTGGATTGCGCCTCGAAGATCGGTGTAATATCAATTTGGTCCCGAGGTCCGGGAGGGTACGATGCGACACAATTGCAGCACGCGCCGATCGGAAATCGGGCCACAAAGTGCCGGAAACACCTGATTTGTGCGGCAAATTCGCGGGCGTAGTTCAATGGTAGAACGGCAGCTTCCCAAGCTGCATACGAGGGTTCGATTCCCTTCGCCCGCTCCAGCACTTAACAACTTTTTGGTCGGCGGTTCTGCCATTGGTCTTGCCAGCCTATGTTCTCTTTGTTGAGTTGCAGGGTCAGTGCCTTCGTCGCTGCGGACCGTCCCACTTAGCGCTTGATGATCTTCTCGACGGTCTCCTCTTCCGACGCCATGATCTCCGACCGATCGTTGCTATAGAGGTGCTGATGCCCTCGCAGGGATTGCCGGCGATCTTGCCGAGCTCTACCGCGAAGCCGAGGACGCGGGAGATAACCTGTAAGCGATAGTCGGCGGTGCGCGGCGTGTCGGCCCACTGGTTGCGCCACCTGCGGATGATCGGCCTGATCTTCTCTGGCCTGTCGAACTGCGCGATCTGGAGCACGCCGAAATAGTCGCCGATGCGCGCGAATAAAGGCGGACCAAGGGCAGCAAAAATGCTGCGCTTATCCTTGTGAGCTGTCAACTGTACTGCACCACGCCCACGAACACGCTGGCACTGATTGCGAACAAAATTACCCCTCTCGGGGATACCCCCCTTGCGCCTCGCATCTCGTTCAGGCTGAATCTTCGTGGGGGCTCATTCCAATGCGAAACTTCATCATCGTGACGGTGCTCGAGGCGTTAACCGCTGCGGCGGCCGTATTCATTCGTTGGGACTCGGATGGCTCCATGTCATCCCCGCCGTTCAGACTAAACGATCCCAATAGCGGGATAAGCGATCAGGCACCTGTGATTGCCTTCAGCGCAGACTGAGCGTCGCTATGAACCGAAGTGCCGCGGTGCTGGCCGCCTCAGTCCTTGCGCTTGGCCTCGCGGCGGCGACCTATGTGTCAGCGCGAAGAGAAGTCGCTGACTTACGGGCTAAGCTCGAGCGATCGAACAGCAAGCTACCCTATCACGTTCACTCCGATATTAGGCTTGCCATCATCCGCTCACAAATTCAGCGGATGGATCGCCCTATCGTCGTGCTGGGCGACAGTATTGTGGAGATGGCTATTCTGCCGGCCACGCTGTGCGGTCGCCCCGTCCTCAACGCGGGCATCGGAGGCGCAGGCATCCGCTTCCTCACCGATCACATCGATCGCATCCTTGCAGGCACCAAGCCCTCGCTGATCGTCGTCTCGATCGGCGTCAACGAGATCATCCCACGCACCAGCCTTGCGAAATTCAAGGACCTCTACGATGACCTGCGCAGTGCGATCAGTCACCCGGCGATCTATGGAACGGTGACTCCGCTGGATGACTTCGATGTCGCTCCCTACAACGAAATCATACGTCAAAGCGGGCCGAATACATTTGAGCTTGTGAGCGACGGCACGACGGCCGATGGAGCGCACCTTACGCCAGACGGTTATGCATCCTGGACCGCAGCGCTGACGCGCGGGGTCGCCGCCGTCTGCGACACTACTGAATCCGAAAAACCGTGATCGTGCCCTCTTGCTGTCCCCGTTGGCGTTTGAAAGCATCCCGTTTTGCGCCGTACCCAGTGGAGAAGTAGAACTAGCACCCAAGTGTAGAGCCTTGCGAACGCGCCGCGGGCCGCGCTTTCTTGCGGCCATGTCCCGGCGCGCCGCGTTCGCCGATGTCTGGGCGCGCTACTTGCCCCGCTGCACTGAAGACGACTTCAAGGCGTGGCGATTTCAGCAAGCCCACACCGCGTGGAAATACGCCATGTGGGATGCGGGCTGCAAAATGCCGATGCCAAACTGTGGACGAGTGGGCGAAGTGCTTCTGCGGCGTCCCCGATCAGCGTTAAGAGCACTGTCGAGCACATCCAAGAGTGCGATATGGAGGGGATGGCGACCGAGGCTGCCTTACTCCAAGCGGCCACTTAAGACGAAGGCGCTGGTCCACTTTTGACCAGCGCCTCGAAAGTCAATCGTTTGATTGGCGCGGTGGCGGCTCTCTCTTCGGTTGATAGTCACGAGATTCAATTACCCGGCCCGGATTCGGCGGCTGAGGGTTGTTGATCTCCTTGAGTGCTCTGTTCACGGTGTTGGGGCCTGGAGGGGGGTTTTCCTTTGAATAGCCGCCCTGCTGCGCGTAGGCCGGCACGACACTCAGCATTGAAAGAACAACCGCAATTCTCAACATTCAAAACTCCTTAAATTAGAAACGGTGAAATTCTGCAACCTTGCTTATTGCTTTGCAAGCCCCGGAGCGTCGGATTCGCAATTGCAGGATTGCCAGCGCGCGCAGCCCGTCCAATTCCCGGATCCTGCCCGATCCGTCCGATGGATTGTTTGAGGGGTGGGTCATTTTTGGAAGGTGCGAGGAAACGCGCGCTTTGCATTCTCGAGGAAGGAGGCGTCTCGCCGCTCGTCCAGCTAGGTCCAAAGCCCGCGGCGGCTCTTTCAACGCACGTAATAGTATATAGTCCAAGACCGAATCGTCCTGGCCACGCAGCCAATGCGGCGTGGCACGCACCAGACCCGTGACGTCGCCGTCCATGGTGTTTTGCTGCCCTTTTGCGCAGCAACGGACTGCGCCGCGCTCGCCCGCCCGCTTGGATGGAGATGGCGTTGACCGATCTGATCGCCGCAGACACGCGCCGCAACCAGCTTCTCAAGATCGCCGCCGGAGGCCTCGTCAGCGGCGTGATCACGCCGCTGATGCCGGACGCGGTTGACCTGCTGGCGCCGGCGCCTGCGATGCTGCGCCTGGCGCTGGTGGCCGTGCCGTTCGCGGTGCTGGTGTTCGTCGTGGTGAGGCGGCGCAGCGCCAATCCGATATGGGCGGCGCTGGTGGCAAGCTTGTTCACCATGATCGCGTTCGTCGCGGCCGTGAATGCCGCGGTCTATTTCGACGGGCAGATGGCGGGCGCGGCGAAGGCGATGCGCAGCCTGTTCGCGGGACTCGCCGGAGGCCTGGTCGGC
Organism: Pseudomonadota bacterium; assembly: GCA_023432885.1. Lineage (GTDB taxonomy): Bacteria > Pseudomonadota > Alphaproteobacteria > Rhizobiales > Xanthobacteraceae > Bradyrhizobium. The sequence continues at coordinate 4,904 of JAEZEU010000084.1, forward strand.
TCCGGCCTGATGGCACTTGGAATCGCACTGCTGCCCGCCGGCCCGCGAAAGGCGGCACCCTGGATGCCGATGCTGGTCACCGGCACGGTCGCGGGCAGCCTGCTTGCGCTCGACACTTCGCTCGGGCTCGACCGGACATCGTTCCTCTATCCGGTCTGGCAGGCGGCCGTGGGCGTGCGGCTCGCGCTGGCGCTGGGGCGTTAAGGCTTCGGCCGGGGCGCCATACGCAAATCCGCGTCCCTAAGGACCGCTCGCCCGCTCGACAGGTCAATCCGCCCATTCACCGTGAGCCGGCCAGCGCCGGCGTGCTTGACGATAGGCACGTGGAAGTCGGCCATAGCCCGTTCGCAAAAGTGCAAGCTCTTCGCGGTCGGCCATTTTTGGCGATTCGCGGGAGGCCTCTGGCATGCATCTCGCCCGGCCTTCCTCTCGTCCGATGCCCCGCCAGTCTTGACAGATGCGCGTCTGCTAAATATTATAATCTTATGATATTAAGGCGAAGCAAAACGAAGAAGCTGTCCGACCAGATCGCGGAGCAGTTACGGCACCACATTATGCAGGGGAGGCTTCCGCCCGGGCACAAGCTCCCGCACGAGAAGGATCTGATCGATCAATTGGGGGCAAGCAGAGGAACGGTCCGCGAGGCCCTGAGGGCCCTGGAGAGCCAGGGTCTGATTGCCAATGTGCGTGGGGCAGATGGGGGAGCAAGAGTTATCGCGGTAGCACCGGAGCGGGCGCTTGAGCTGCTCGGCAACTACTTTCATTTCAATCCGGTCACGCCGGCTCAAGTCTACCAGATGCGCAAGCTCGTAGAGCCTGAGATAGCCGCAACACTCACTGGGCGGCTTACCTCAGGGCAGATCGCCGAATTGGAGAGATTGATCGATCTGCAAATGCAGGAGGCTACGACTGCAAAAGGCTGGGAACGACAGCGCAGGGCTGAGGTTGACTTCCATGAAGTGCTCGCGGTCGCCTGTCCGAATCCGCTGCTCGCGCTAACCGCACGTTTCATCAATCAGATCATCCGCGGTGCGATCGAGTCTACAAATCTGTTGGCTGCTGAAGAGTCACACGCATTCACCATGGAAAATGTGAGGTGCCATCAGCAACTCGTTGAGGTGCTGCGCGGCGACGATCCGAATCTGTCTCGCAAGATCATGTATGAGCATGTCGCGGCGGCTGAGCATTACGTAACGAGAATCTACGATCAGCTCGCATCTCTTGGCCGTCCACTACCATCCATAACAATTCCATAAGTTGCCCAAGAGCAACGAGGGAGGAGAGACCATGTCACAGGCTACGCGTCGACTGATCCTGCAAGGTGCGGGAATCGCTGCAGCTGCTCTGGCTGCGCCAACTTTCATTCGGAGCGCGAGCGCAACTTCGAAAGTGCGCGTCGCATCGCTGCTGGCGCTGTCCGGACCATTCGCGGGCATTGGCAAGCCCGCCGAACCTGCAGTCAGACTGGCATTCACGGCAGGCGCACGCGAATTTGGTGTCGATGCCGAACTCATGATGATCGACGGAGAGGGTAATCCCGGGCGTGCCTTGCCGAAGATCATCGCGGCTGCAAACGACGGTGTTCGTCTCTTCAGCGGGGCAGTGATCTCTACAGTGGGCTTGGCGTTGTCGGCCGAGGCGGAGAAGGCGGGCGGTTTGTATGTTGCCTCCATCGGGGCCGACGAAGTTACTGGCAGCCAGTGCCGCCGATCTACATTTCGTTGGCCGGTTCCAAGCTACGGAGCGATCCAGCAAACTGTAAGGCCGATGATCGAGGCGCATCCGCAGGCGAAGCGGTGGTACACCATCACGCCCAAATACGTCTTCGGTGAAACGCTCCTCAAGCATGCAAAGGACATCTTTTCGGAAAAGGGAATTGAGCACGTCGGCAACAGCTTCCATTCTCTGACAGAAAACGAATTCTCGAGTCATGTGGCGAATATCGCGGCGGCCAAACCCGATGTTCTGCTCATGCTGAACTTCGGTAATCAAGCCAATAATACGCTCCGCCAAATGGCTGCGTTCGGTCTGAAGCCGCGTATGAAGATACTAATGGCCTGGGCTACCGGACTGGAGCAATACCAGGAGATCGGAAGCGATACCCTGGAAGGTGTTTACCTTGGCTGCCAGTACGATCACGCGATAGATGCTCCTGGAAACCGGCGCATCGTCGAACTGTTCAAGCGCGAGCTTGGGGTCGTTCCCAGCTATACGATGGTCAACGGCTACATCGTCAACGAGTTGATATTCCGGGGGATCAAGGCGGCAGGCTCGTCTGAACCGCAAGCCGTGATCAAAGCGCTTGAGGGACTTGAATATGATGGTCCTACGGGGACCGAGATGGTCCAGGCCTTCGATCACCAGGTCGCAAAGGCCTATTTCCTTCTGAAAGGAAAATCAAAGGCTGCGAAGCGTTTCGAGGAAGACTACGTCGACATCGTGAGTTCTGGAAGATCGTTTCTTGGTCCAGAACAAAGCGAATGCAAGATGCCGCCTCGGATCTAGACGTCATAGCCATGGAATTGATCGCTATTCAGGTTATGAACGGGATAGCCAACGGCATGATCTTCTTTCTCATTGCCGTTGGCCTTTCCGTCGTGTTCGGGATCATGCACTTTCTGAACGTGGCGCATGGAAGTCTCTACTTGCTGGGGGCTTATCTCTGCCACGCGACGGCGGAGGCTACGGGATCCTTGCTGCTTGGAATGTTGGTGGGGCCGGCCGTGCTGGCGCTCGGCGCATGGTTGGCTCAACCATTGTTGCGCAAATTCCTGGTGCTGACGCCGACATTCCAGATACTGGGGACGCTCGGCGTTGCTCTCGTCATTCAAGAAGTCGTTGTAATGATCTGGGGTACCGTTGGCCGGCCCGTTATGCCTCCGGAGTGGCTCGCAGGCAGTCTGCCCGTTGGACCAATCGAATACCCGGCGTACCGGCTTTTTGTAATCGCAGTTACAGCAGCTTTAGCTGCCGTCCTCTGGTGGCTTCTTGAACGCACTTCGTATGGCGCCGTTCTGCGTGCGGGGACGGAATCTCGGTCGATGATAAGCCTGCTTGGTGTGAACGTAGACAAGGTGTTCGGTTTGACGTTTGCGCTCGGCGCGGCTCTGGCGGGTTTAGCGGGTGCGTTGGCTGCTCCTATCCGTGGGATCGAGCCGTTCATGGCGGTTGATGCGCTCGCGATCGCTTTCGTTGTTGTGGTCATCGGCGGAATAGGCAGCTTTCACGGTGCCTTGGTTGCAGCCCTCCTTGTCGGCCTGGTGCAAAGCCTCATGACACTCGTTTGGCCGCTGGGTGCCAACCTGATGATTTATGTCGCGATGGCCGCAATCATCTTGCTGAGACCGCGCGGGCTTATGGGGCGCGCATGATAATGAAGAATAACAACGCCCTGTTTCTGATCTCGATCTTGCTTGGATGTGCGCTCCTGCCGATCGCGACTTCTTCCGTCACTCTGGCGACGGAGTGCGTGATATTTTCGATCGGAGCATTGGGGGCCAGCTTCTTGCTGGGAAAGGTCGGGCTGTTGTCGCTCGGTCAGGCCATCTATTTCGGCATAGCCTCCTATGGTGCCGCGCTTATGCTGGTAAACACGACACAGAACATATTCGTTTCCGTTCTGGTCGGTGTTGTGGTGGCGCTGTTGGCGGGCGTCGCTACCGGCGTCCTGGTCGTGCAGCGTCGCGGGGTGTATTTCATCATGTTGACGCTTGCGCTGGCGCACATGTTCTTCTTCATCGTCTATTCGTTGGCGGAAGTGACCGGGGGGGAGAACGGGATTCTGGGAGTTGCCCGGCGGCCATTGGAAGCGTTTGGCGTTCGGATTTCAGTAGAGACGCCTATTGCCTTCTACGGCTTTTGCTCAGCTCTGCTGTTGGGTGTGTACTGGCTACTGCAGCGGATTGCTGCATCGCCTTTTGGAAGCGCGCTAATCGCGATACGCGAGAACGAAGATCGGGCGATCGCGCTGGGATATAACACGCGGCTCTACCGCTTTCTTGCGTTTGTAGTCGCGGCCGGCGTTACCGGAGTGGCGGGAGCCGTTTATGCGCCCTTTCTTGGCCTGGTCTCGTTGACAAACGCCGAGGTCGGGATGAGTGAGCGGCTCCTGATGATGGCTATGCTTGGCGGGACCGGCTCGCTTTTCGGGGGAATCCTCGGGGGAACGGCTCTCGTGTTGACCAACCACATGCTGTCAGAGCTGTGGTCTCGTTGGATGCTGATCCTCGGATTGCTTCTCATCATTGTCTCATTGAAGTTGCAGGGCGGGCTGTGGGCTGGTGTTCGTCTCATTGCAGAGCGCTTCATCCCGGGGGTCTCCCGTGTCCGTTAGTCAATGCGAAGTCGCTTGCCCGCTTCTGGTCGTTGAAAACATCAGCCATCGATTTGGCGACTTTGTCGCATTGGACGATATAAGCTTTACGGTGCCTCGAAGAGGAGTGCATTCCTTCATCGGGCCCAACGGCGCCGGGAAGACTACGCTCTTCAACTGCGTTGCTGGTTTGCTCCGTCCGAGCAGGGGCAAGGTGTCCTTGGACGGAGTAGACATCACCCGGGTGCCGGCACACAGGCGTGTGCATCTTGGCCTTGGACGCTCGTTCCAGGTGACGAGTCTGTTCCAGAACCTGACGGTGTTTGAAAACGCACGTTTGGCGGCTCAGGCCCACTGCGGCCGTCGTGCGTTCGGAATGCTCGGTGAAAGAGGCTCTCTGGTCGACGCGTCCGACAAGGCAGGCGACGCGCTTGCACTCCTTGGCCTGATGGCCATGCGGGGCGCGTTAGCCGGAGAGCTTTCCCACGGTCAGCAAAGAAGGCTCGAAATTGCCTTGGCCGTTTGTGGAGACGCAAAGGCGTTGCTGCTGGACGAGCCAACGTCGGGAATGGGCGTAGATGATCTTGCGGGAATGACGGCACTCATCGCTGAACTGGCGAGGGATCGCGCGGTCATTCTGGTCGAACACAACATCGATCTCGTCCTGGCGATCAGCGAGACGCTCACCGTTTTGCATCACGGGCGGGTGCTCTGTGCCGGCGCGCCACGTGCCGTCGCAGCTCGTCCCGAAGTGCGGGAAGCATATCTTGGGTCTGCGGTACCATGCTAGTCGTAGAGAATCTCCACGCGTTTTACGGAAAGAGCCACATTCTTCAGGGAGTGTCGCTGGATCTGAAATCCGGTGAGGTCGTCTCCCTGTTGGGCCGCAATGGCGCAGGCAAGACGACAACGCTGAACTGCATAGCGGGGCTGATCTCCAACAAGAGCGGCAGCATCAAATTCTGCGGCCGGGAAATACTCGGACAGGCTCCGCACGTGATCAGCCGGGGAGGACTCTGTCTTGTTCCTGAGCATCGCGGCATATTCAAGCTGCTGTCCGTTCACGAAAACCTTGCAATCGCTGCCCGCAAGGGTTCGCCTTGGACGATCGACGACATTTATCGCATCTTTCCTCGCCTGAAAGAGCGCAAACATAATGGCGGTGGAGCGCTATCTGGTGGCGAGCAGCAAATGCTCGCCATTGCTAGGGCCTTGATCAATCATCCCAGAGTGCTGTTGCTGGACGAACCCACAGAGGGACTGGCGCCGGTAATCGTTGACGAGTTGCGAAGTCTCATAAGGCAGATCTCAGCGGCTTCTGTTCCGATCTTGCTGGTGGAGCAGAACATTGAGTTCTGCACTAGCCTGTCGGACCGTCACTACATTCTGGAGCAGGGTCGAATTGTTCATGCTGCGGACAGGCACACGTTCGCAAATCAGGAAGAAGTTCGCAATCGTTACCTGGCTTTGGGCTGATTGCCGAACCAGAGGGGGAATTCCATGCACAGTGAACTTTGGAAGTGGGATGCGACGGCCTTGGCCGAAGCTATTCGGAAGCGAGAGATTTCATGCGTGGAGGCAGTCACGTCATGCTCGCGGCGGATGGATGAGGTAAACCCTCAAATCAATGCGGTGGTTGAAGACCTCTCGGAGCAAGCGCTGCTCGAAGCCGAACTGGCGGATCAAATGATCCTCAGAGGCGAGGCCGTCGGACCGCTCCACGGGGTTCCGATAACCACAAAGATCAATGTGGATCAGAAGGGGAGCGCCACTTCCAATGGTGTACTTGCCTATCGGGAACTCCTGGCGGAGGTCGATAGCCCGTCTGTAGTGAATCTCAAGCGCTCCGGTGCGGTGATATTTGGCAGGACCAACACGCCATGCTTTTCGTGGCGCTGGTTTACCGACAACGCTCTTCACGGCCGCACGTTCAACCCGTGGGACCCTGCGCGGACTCCAGGGGGATCGAGTGGCGGTGCCGCGGCAGCTGTTGCCTGCGGCATTGGACCAGTCGCTCATTCCAATGATCAAGGCGGCTCGATACGCTACCCGGCTTACGCATGCGGGGTGTATGGACTGAGGCCAACGATTGGTCGTGCGCCTGCCTACAATGCGACCGCCAGTGCGGAACGAGCGTTGATCGCTCAACTTACATCTACGCAGGGCCCAACCACTCGTAGTGTCCGAGACCTTGCGCTGATGATGAATGTGCTCTCATCCGCCGATCATCGAGATCCGTGGTGGGTGCCAGTACCACCGTTAGAGCCGCCGCGTCCCTCTCCATGCAAGGTGGCGCTGTTCATGAACCTGCCTGATACAAAAATCTCCAGTGATGTCGCCGATGCCCTTCGCACGGCTGCGGCTTGGCTAAGCGAAGCGGGCTACAAGGTGGAGGAAGCGGAGCCGCCACATTTTGCCGAGACAGCGCGTCTCTGGAGAGATCTGCTGATCACCGAAGCAGAAGAGGGGATGCTGACGTGGATCGAGCAACTGGGTGACGATCCGATAAGGCGGGCAACCAACGCTATAAAGTCCAATTCATCACGGTTGGACCTTTCTGCTTACGTGCGTGCGCAAGCGCGACGGAGCACAATCTTGCGCGAGTGGTGTGTTTTCTTTCAGACCTACGAGCTGCTGCTGCTTCCGATTTCGAGTGAACAGCCCTTTGAGGTCGATGCAGATCAGGCCGGTGGCGAAGTCATGCTTCGGCTTCTGAACGCGCAAAGCCCGTTGCTCGCAACCGCGGTTCTGGGTTTGCCTGGACTTGCCGCCCCGGTAGGAATCTCCAGTGGCTTGCCAACCGGGGTGCAACTGGTTGCCGGTCGCTTCCAGGAGGATTTGCTTTTGGGCGCAGCACGGGCCCTGGAAATGTCAGCGCCGACGATCACCCCGATTGATCCGCGAGTCTTGGGGGCTCAGCGGCGTCCCTGATGCGAGGAGCCGTGCCGTATCGGCACTTGAACAATGCATCCTGACCACGGCTTGATGTTTCGAGCCCGAAAACACCGAGCGCTAACTCTGGCTCGTCGGTAATGTGGCAAGGAGCTTCGATAAGCCGGATACAGACATCAGGTCGCCGGCAAACGGAGCGCTGCCCCGGCGGGCCGCCCTCGGCGCAAGCAAGAAAGGTCGTGTTGCTTATTTGAAGTCGATGATGGCGGCCCCTGCGCACTTCTCGCGCATACACGCGACGGCCGGTCCGAGTGATGCCTAGAAGACGCCCGCAAAAAGTCGCGAAAGGGGTAGCAGATAACGGCTCAAACCAGAGGTTTACCTGTTGGGCTTGGGGCTTTCATCACTCGACCTGGGGAGGGTTGTGATGGACAGACTGAAGCACTCGCTGGAAGACCATGAAGCGCCAATCTGCCCAGCCTGCGGCGTCGAGATGCAGTGGTTTCGGTCGGAGCTTGTACGATTTGTCCCGGCCACGAATCTGCATCTGTTCAACTGTCCGACCTGCCACCTGTTGGCGGAGTCAGAGACGACTGGCGAGCCGGTTCGGCTATCTCCGGACAACCTGCCTGTAGCCGGTTTCCGGTTCTTTGCCCTGGCGGCATAGGGCAGCGGATACGCAGTGCGATCTTCGCTGTTGCCTTGCCTGAGAGAAGACCGCGGCTGAATTGCTGCCGGATGCGAACTGTGCTCGGCACCCGGCAGGCCGTTGCCGCGGATCGGCCTTCCGGCGGCTTGCAAGCCCGGCTGCAAGGCCGCTGCCTACTTTGCATGGGGTTGTTTTCGCGATTTCGTGTCCAGCCCCGCGCGGTGCCCGGTGCTAGCCGTCCCACGTCACCGGCAGGTTGAGCAGGCCGCGGAAGGCCCAGCCGCCGATGCGGGGCGGTTCGACCAGCCGCAGATTCGCCAGCCGCGAGAAGATCGCAGGCAGTGCGACGTCGGCGACCATGGCGCGGGAGGCCCAGGCGCCGGCGCAGAAGTGGGGACCGGCGCCGAACGCAATGCTCTTGGAGGCATCACGGCGCAGGTCAAAGGTCTCCGCGTCGTCAAAATGCTTCTCGTCGCGGTTGGCGGAGCCGAACATCAGGAACACGCGCTCCTCCGGCTCGAACTCGACGTCGCGGATGCGCCAGGGCTTTGCGATCCGCCGCGGCGACATGCCTATCGGCGAGATCCAGCGTGAATATTCCTCGAATGCCTGGAGCCACGGGATGGCGCCGCTCTGCACGAGCGCGAGCTGATCGGGATGGGTCAGCAGCGCCCACACCGTGCCGGCGATGGCGTCGCGCGGCTCGTTCTGGCCGCCCGAGATGGCGAGCTTGATATTGGCGCGGATGCTCTGCACCGGCATGCCGCATTCCAGCATCACCCCGAGCAGGCTGAGGTCGGGCTTGTTCGAGAGCACCGGCACCATGTCGTCGATCGCAGCATCGATGCCTGATGTGGCGGCATGGCAGCGTGCCTCCACCATGGGATCGCCGCTGTAATTGGCGATGCCGTCGATCATGCCCTGCGACCACGCGTTCATGTCCTCGAAGCGCATGTTGTTCAGCCCGGTGATCGACTTCAGGCATTCGGCCGAAAACGGCAGCGCAAAGGCCTGCACGAAATCGACCGACGGCTCTACCTCCAGCGCGGCGATGATGCGGTCGGCATGCGCCTGGAATTTCGCGGTCCAGTGCGATCTCACCGTCTTCGGCGAGACCGCCGGAAAGATCGCCCTGCGCTCATTCATGTGCGCATCGCCGTCCTTGCGCATCATGTTGTGGCCCATCAGCTTGTTCATCAGCCCCTGCGGCTGGTGCGACGAGAACACGTCGACCTGCTTTTCCGAGACGAAGATGTCATCGCGGCTGCAGAGCAGCGTGCTGCCCAGCTGCGGCACGAAGACGATCGGCGCCTCCTTCCGGAAACGTGCCAGCATGGGATAGGGATCCTGCCAGAACGCGGCGGGATCGATGTCGATGCGGGGAGCGGTGCTCACGGCGTTTCCCTCAGGTCTTTTTGAGGGACGATAGACGGCCGCCTACTTGTTTGGAAGGGCGCCGCCGGCTGTGCGCCGGACCTGGCGGACAACCGGCGGCGGCATCACGCGCCTTGCGGGACCTGGTCGAGAAAACCGGTGATGCTCCTGATCCGCCCGTCCTGGCTCAGCACGGCGAAATCGGTGCCTTTGATCGGGCTGTCGGCGGCCCCGACGGGACCGAGACCCCAGGAGAAGCGGAGATGCTCGCCAAAGCCGTTGGGCTCGCCGATCAGCGTGAATTTGAAGTCGGGGAATTTCTGCTGCACGCCCGAGATCAGCGCATCGACGCCGTCATGGCCGTCGCCCGACATCATCGGGTCGACATATTTTGCGTCAAACGTCCAGTTCGCGGCGAGCATCTCGCGACGACGGTGTGGGGTGCGCTCGTTCCAGAGCTCGATATAGCGATGGGCAACCTGCTTGACGTCGGTCATTGGCTTGTCTCCTTCGAGAGCCGGATCATTCGGCTGGTCCAGACTATCGACGAGAAGCAACGGCCAATCGATTACCTCCGACGTCATGCATGCGTTACGGCGCGATCTTCAGTACCGCCTTCATGTTGGGATGGTAGCGGCAGTAATAGTCGATCGTGCCTGCCTTGTTCAGCACGGAGCTGAC
>JAEZEU010000108.1 GCA_023432885.1 Pseudomonadota bacterium
GCGGCGAGAGAGGCAAATCAGGTGCGCGGATCGACGCCGCCGAGTTGCTCAGCGCCATCGGCACCTTCTGCGCCGCGCTGACCGCCTTTGTCTCCGTCGGTGTCATCGTGCTGCGCGAAGAACCGCACATTGGATGGACCGTGCTGATGCTGATCGGCTGGGTGCTCGGCATCTCCATGCAGGTCGTCTCAGGCACGATTGCGCGTATGCGGAATTAGCGGAAGAAACAAGGGATCGGCGTTCCGGCGCGAGACCTGGCGGACCTCTCCATTCATTCGCGCCGCGGAAGAATATCTCTCGCTTCTGCCCCTTCACTGCTTCGCTCGTTCCTGAACTCCACCATCTTGCCGGCACGCCCAATCACGAACAAGCCAACCCGCAAAAGGAGAAGTCATGACCCAGGCCGTGAAAGAACGCACCGCCACCACGACCCCGAAAACGGCGCCCGTCGACACCAAGCTTGAGGTCGTCGTCATCCCCGTGTCTGACGTGGACCGCGCCAAGGCGTTCTATGCCAGCCTCGGCTGGCGGCCGGATGCCGATTTCGCCGGCGAAGGCTGGCGCGTGATCCAGTTCACGCCGCCCGGCTCGCCCACCTCGATCATTTTTGGCGAAAACGTCACTCCCGCTGCGCCCGGCTCCGCGCAGGGACTCTATCTGGTCGTTTCCGACATAGAGGCCGCGCGCAATGATCTGATCGATCGCGGCATCGAGGTCAGCGAAGCCTTCCATGCCGCGGGCGACGTGCACGTCGGCAAGGACGCGCCCTATCTGTTCGGCAGCGTCCGCCAGGACGGCCGCGATCCCGCGCGCGGCAGCTATCTTTCCTACGCCTCGTTCAGCGATCCCGACGGCAATGGCTGGCTGTTCCAGGAAGTCACGACCAGGCTGCCCGGCCGAGTCGTCGGCGCCACCAGCTTCGGCTCGCAGAGCGATCTCGCCGCTGCACTGCGCCGCGCCGCCGCCGCACATGGCGAGCATGAGAAGCGCAATGGCGGGCAGCACGATGTGAACTGGCCCGACTGGTATGCCGAGTACATCGTCAAGGAGCAGGCCGGAGAGCCGTTGCCGGTGTGAGGACGGGTCAGGCTGCCGACTCTCGTCCCATCCTCGCGAGTGGAGCAGAATATGGCACGGCTGCTATCGGTAAATGTCGGGCTGCCACGTGACATCGCATGGAAGGGCCGCACCGTGCACACCGGGATCTGGAAAAATCCGGTGCGCGGGCGATGCCGGGTCGGCCGGCTGAATCTGGAAGGAGATGGACAAGGCGACATGGGCGGCCATGGCGGCGAGCAGCGGGCCGCTTTCGTCTACCAGATCGAATCGTATCGCTATTGGGAACAGCAACTGAACAGGAACGACTTCGTCCACGGACAGTTCGGCGAGAATTTCACGGTCGAGGGATTGCCGGATGATGTTGTTTGCATCGGCGATCGATATCAAATCGGCAGCGCGCTTTTCGAGGTTAGCCAACCCCGCGTCACCTGCTATCGCGTCGGCATCCGGATGGACGAGCCGCGGATGCCGGCACTGCTGACGTCGAGCGGCCGGCCCGGATTCTACTTCCGCGTTCTGCGCGAAGGCGAAGTGGCAGCGGGCGACGAAATCGTGAAAATCGGCGAAGCGAGCGAGCGAATGACAGTCGCGGAGATCAACGCGCTTCTGTATTTGCCTGATCATGCGCGCGATCGGCTGGAACGTGCCTTGCGCAACGAGGCGCTGTCGCGCGGATGGCGCTCGTCGTTTGAAGCTTTGCTGCAGAGCAAAGCGCCGGGTGCGGGGAGCGGCAATGCGGGGCTTGCACCGGTGATGGCCGCGCATCCGGTCGCGCCTGGATTCTGGCCGCTCACCGTGGCGGCAGTCGATCGGGAGTCCAATGATGTGTTCTCGCTGTCGCTGCGGCATCCGGATGGCCAGCCGCTGCGACCGGCCCTGCCGGGCCAGTACGTTGTCTTGCGCCTTCGACCCGGCGGCGACGGTCGGCCTCTCTTTCGCAGCTATTCCCTGTCGGGGCCTCTCTCGACGGAGCGCTATCGGATCAGCGTGAAGATCGAGCCGAATGGCACAGCCGGAGCCTATCTGCGCGAACGTGTGCGGGAGGGCGATGTTCTCGACGTCAGCTCCCCGCGCGGAAGCTTCGTTTTGCAGCCTGGGGTGCGGCCTGTCGTGTTGCTCAGCGCGGGAATAGGGGCCACGCCTGTGCTCGCGATGCTGCACGCGCTGGCAGCGGGTCGCGCGACCCGGCAGGTTCTTTGGCTGCACATGGCCCGCGATCGGCAGCATCATCCATTTGCCGTCGAAGTCCGTCGCATCATGCCGGCGCTGTCTCACGGCCGCAGCTATGTTTGCTACAGCAAGCCGGGCGTGATGGACCGGACGGGCGAGGATTTCGACGCTATCGGTCGAATGTCGGTGCCGGTTCTTGAAAGGATAGGTATCCCGGCAGATGCGGATGTCTACCTCTGCGGACCGGCCCCCTTCATGGCCGACATGAAAACGGCGCTGGCAACCTTGGGCGTTGCCCCTCAACGCATTCATGCCGAGATTTTCAACGGCGGTGAGTCGATGTCACCCGGAGTCGTCGCCGGTGCAATGGCGCGGGCGCCACATCTGCCCGGAGATGATTCGGGCACGGGTCCACTGGTATCGTTTGCGCGAAGCGGCGTCGCAGCGCACTGGAAGGCGTCGAAATACCAAAGCATTCTGGAACTGGCCGAGGCGTGTGATGTCCCGGTCCGCTGGTCGTGCCGGGCCGGTGTGTGTCACAATTGTGAGAGCGGGTTGGTTTCCGGCTCGGTCGCCTATGGACCGCAACCGCTTGATAGTCCCGCCGACGGCAACCTTCTCATTTGCTGCTCGCAACCGATTGGAGACGTCGTCATCGATTTATGATCGCTCGCAGGCGTACGTCCCTCGGCCGTCTCGGGCATTGTCATTCGTCGCTGCTGCCGGCTCGCGCCAGCCATGCCGTCCGGCCGCCGGCCTCCGGGTCCTCCGTGACCTGATCGATCGTGTGGAATCCGTTCGCTGCGAGCAATCGCCGATACTCGCTGCGGTCGAGGCTGGCATGATAGAGCGGGTCGCCGCGATAATTGCCGATCGCCTCGCCGAAAGCGGGCCCCGTATTGAACATCAACACGGTGCCGGGATGCGCTTGCGCGGCAAAGGTCGCAAACATCGCGCGCTGGGCATCAGGCTCGAGGTGGAAAAAGCTGTCCCAGGCCAGGATGCCGTCGAATGCTCTGCCGAGCAGAAGGCCGCGCATATCGGACACGATCCATTCCTGTTCCGGCATCCGCTCGCGGCACAGTGCGATCAGGCTGGGCGAACTGTCGACACCGGTGACGCGCATACCGTGCGCAACCAGATTGCCGGCGACCGGGGAGCCGCCGCCACAGCCGAGGTCGAGCACGGCGGCGCCTTGAGGAAGCAGCGCCGTGAAGCGGTCATGCCATTTCCGGTCGTTCCAGCCGCTGGCCCTCCGATCCGCATCCCAATCGGAGGCATGGCGCTCGTAGTGAGCGATGATTCTATCGGATAATTCCTTCACATCCGTCACGGACTTGGACTTTTACTCATCGGCAGGGCCCCGATGCAGGCTGTGTGATGTCTCTATTGGCCCCGAAGCCGGATGTCTACGAGGACAACGGTGCATGTTTGCCAAGGGCGGCCAGAAGCGATTGAAGGCGTCCACTAGGCACATCTCCTCTCGCATCCCAGAGTGCCCTATGATCCCGCCAATTTGATCGGTCGTGAAGCCGTCACACCTTGGGATCGTGGCCGCTCGTATGCACATGATCGGGGCTCGTCGATACGGAGTGATTGGGATGCGTTCCGCTCTGGCCCTGGGCCTGTTGATCGCTCTGTATGCTTCTGCCAACGCCGAAAGGGTGCATCACTTCCGCACGGGCCACCGTGTCACCATTCAGCCCAGCCAAGGTATGTGCGTCCCTCCGAGCTGCTACAAGTTTCCAGGCTATCCGCCCCTACCTCCAGAGGCGATTAGAACGCATGACCCGTCCACCTTCGGAGGCGGCTGACCTAACTCACCATGGTCCTCATCCGCCTCCGATGATTGGATCGTACCGGGAGGCAACGTTCTGCGTCATACGGGTTACCCGAGCTCTGCAACCGGTCATTTACGGCGGACTGTACCGGATTGAAGCGCACGCTCTAATATCCTGTCAGTTCGAGATAGCCGACGCCGCGATGGCTGCCGGCAAAGCTGATCGGGCCTTCCCAATAGGCAAAGCTGGTGCCCATCCAGCTCTTCGGGTTCAGCGGCGTGGAGTCGATCGCGAG
>JAEZEU010000138.1 GCA_023432885.1 Pseudomonadota bacterium
CAGATGCTGGCGATCGCCCGCACCCTGATGGGCAATCCGGCGCTGCTTCTGCTGGACGAGCCGAGCGAGGGGCTGGCGCCGATCATCGTGCAGCGGATCGGCGAACTGCTGCGGCAGCTCCGCAACAACGGCGCGACGGTATTGATCGCCGAGCAGAACATGCATTTTTGCCTTGGCCTTGCGAGCCACGCGACGGTTATCGACAAGGGCCTGATCGTCTACAACTCCTCCATCGATGAGCTGAAAGCCAACGACGAGATTCGCCGACGCTACCTTGCGCTGTGAGCTCTCGGCGGCCAGGGAGGTCGCATGGCAGGAAAACCGTCGCCGACGCATGAGGCGCCATACCGGGGCTTGCGTGTGCTCGATTTCGGGCAGGGCATCGCCTCGCCCTATTGCGGGATGCTGCTCGGCGTCTACGGCGCCGACGTGATCAAGGTCGAGCCGCCCGAGGGCGACTGGTCGCGCTATCTCGGCACCACCTATGGCAGCCATACCACGCTGTCCGCCGTCTACAACCGCGGCAAGCGCAGCCTGTGCCTGGACCTGAAGCACAAGGAGGGCATCGCCATCGCCAAGCGCCTGGCAAAGGAGAGCGACGTGCTGATCGAGGGCTTTCGGCCCGGGGTCGCTGCTCGCCTCGGCCTCGGCTACGAGGATTTGTCACGGGGCAACCCCGGGCTGATCTATCTCTCCATCAGCGGCTTCGGGCAGAGCGGGCCGTATTCGAAGCGGCCGGGATCGGACTCCGTAGCGCAGGCGTTTTCCGGCCTCGTCTCGATCAATCCCGGCAATGACGGCGTGCCGCACCGGGTCGGTACCACCATCTCGGACGTCGTCACCGGCCTCTATGCGTTCCAGGCCGTCGCCACCACGCTGTTCGCGCGCGCGGCGACCGGCAGGGGGCGATGGATCGACGTCAACCTCGCGCAGTCGACCGCGGCGTTGCTCGGCCACAAGGTCGCCGAGCATGTGCTGGAGGGAGGCACGCCGCGCGCGCTGAACGTGCCGGCCGGCACCTACCAATCCAGCGACGGCTGGATGATGGTCACGCTGGTGAACGAGGCGCAGTACAAGCGCTTGTGCAGCGCGATCGGTCGGGAGGATCTCGCCACCGATCCGCGCTTTGCCGATTTCGCGCGGCGCGCGGATTCGACCGACGCGCTTATCCCGCAGTTGCGAGAGGTCTTCCGCACCGAGCCGACGGAGGCCTGGCTGACACGTCTGCACGCCGCCGACCTCATCGCCGAACGGATCCACAATCCCGGCGAATGGCTGCGCAGCCCGCATGTCCAGGCGACAAAGGCTGCGGTATGTCAGGACACGCCCGGCGTCGGTCTGGTCTACTCGCCGCGCACGCCGGGGATCGCGAGCCTGTCCGAAGACCGCTTGCGGCCCTCGCCCGATATCGGGCAGGACACTGTCGAGGTGCTGCTGGAGGCCGGCTTCGACCGCGGCGCCATCGATGACCTCATCAAGGCCGGCGCGGTGCGCCAGGCCAAGAGAGGGCAGGCGAGAGGGCAGGAGCGAGGACAGGAGGGAGGCGCGGCATGAGTGATCTGGTTCGCTATTCCGTCTCCGGCAGCATCGCCGAGATCATGCTCGACCGCGCGCCCGTCAATGCGCTGAGCATGCCGCTGATCGATGCGCTGCTCGCGGCGCTCGCCAAGGCGCGCGACGACGAGGCCGTTCGCGCCGTGATCGTCGGCAGCGCGCACAAGGTATTTTGCGCCGGGCTGGATCTCGACATCATCAGGGGCAGGCCGGGCATCGAGACCAGGAAATTCCTCGAACGGCTCTACTTCGCGCTCAATGACACGCAGTACCGAATGGGCAAGCCGACGATCGCGGCGATCGACGGTCCGGTGCGCGCGGGCGGCATGACCATCGCGATCTCCTGCGACATGATCATCGCGGGCGACGCTTCGACCTTCGGCTATCCCGAGATCGACGTCGGGCTGATCCCGGCCATCCATTTCGTGCAGCTGCCGCGGCTGGTCGGCAAGCACCAGGCCTTCGGACCGCTGTTCCTCGGCGATCCCTTCGATGCCGCGAGCGCTTTCCGCATGGGCCTGCTCAGCGAGGTCGTGCCCAAGGGAACGGCGCTCGACCGCGCCCGCGAGATCGCGCGGCGGCTTGCGCAGAAGTCGCCGATCGTGATGAAGATCGGTCGCGACGCCTTCGCGCGCGCGATCGACGCCGATTTCCGCCGGTCGGTCGAGAACGCCGCCGAGAGCTTTGCACTGCTCGCGACCACCGAGGATTGCCAGGAAGGACTCAACGCATTCGTCGAGAAGCGGACGCCGAACTACAAGGGACGCTAGATGGCAGGACTGTATTTCGAGGATTTCGTCGTGGGTCAGGAATTCCATCACGAGTTTTCCCGCACCGTGACCGAGATGGACAACACCATGTTCAGCCTGCTGACCATGAATCCACAGCCGTTGCATCTCGATGCGCATTTCTCCGAGAAGACCGAGTTCGGCCAACGGCTGTTCAACAGTCTCTATACGCTCGGCATCATGATCGGCATGACCGTCTACGACACCACGCTCGGCACCACCGTCGGCAATCTCGGCATGACCGACGTCAAGTTCCCCAAACCGGTGTTCCATGGCGATACGCTGAAGGCCCACACGAAAATCATCTCCAAGCGCGAGAGCAAGTCGCGGCCGGGGCAGGGGCTGGTCGAGTTCGAGCACACCGCGACCAACCAGCGCGGCGAGGTGGTGGCGAGTTGCCGCCGCACCGGGTTGATGCTGGGCAAGCCGAAGGCTTGATGCGATGCGATCGTTCCTGTTCGTTCCCGGCGACAGTATCCGGAAATTCGAAAGCGCCAAGAAGACCGCGGCCGACGCGCTGATCCTTGACCTCGAGGATTCCGTCGCACCGGAGGGCAAGGTCGCCGCGCGCGGCATCACGCGACAGATGCTGGATGCGCGCAATCCCGCGCAAAAAATGTATGTCCGCGTCAACGCGCTCGACACCGGCATGACTCTCGACGACCTCGCGAGCGTGATGCCGGGCCGGCCCGACGGCATCGTGCTGCCGAAGTGCGCGGGGGCCGCCGACGTCAACAAGCTCGCGCTCTATCTCGATGCCTTCGAGGCCGCGTCCGGCATCGAGCCGGGCACGACGCGGATCGTCACGGTCGCGACCGAGACGGCGCGCGCCGTGCTGAAACTGATGGACTTCGAGAACATGACCCCGCGGCTGTGGGGCATGATGTGGGGCGCGGAAGACCTCGCCGCCTCGCTCGGCGCCTCCCGCAACCGCACCGACGGCCGGTTCAACTCGCCCTTCGTGCTGGCGCGCGATCTCTGCCTGATCGCGGCGGCAGCCGCCGGCGTGGTCCCCATCGACACCATCGCCGCCGACATCAACGATCTCGACGCCCTGAAGGCGGAGTCGGTCGCCGCGCGGCACGATGGCTTTCTCGCCAAGGCCGTGATCCATCCCAAGCATGTCGACGTCGTCAATGCCGCCTTCATGCCGACGGACGAGGAAATCGCCTGGTCGGAGCGCGTCGTCGCGGCCTTTGCCGGTAACCCTTCCGGTGTCGTCAAGATGGACGGCAAGATGCTGGACAAGCCGCATCTGCGCGCCGCGGAGAAGATCCTGGCGCAGTGCGGCCGTTGAGGG
>JAEZEU010000156.1 GCA_023432885.1 Pseudomonadota bacterium
GGCAGATGCAGGCGCGAGGCCATCTCGGCCTGGTATGCGTTGCTCTGCGTCGAGAGGCCAAACACCTGGCGGGCGCCGGCGGCCCTCAACTCGGCAAAGAGGTCGCGGAACGAACAGGTTTGCGGCGTGCAGCCGCGCGCGCCGGGGATCATGTCCCAGTCCTCGACCAGGGCAATCTTGCCCGGCTCGCCGGTGCGGGGATAGGCGAACACCACGGTGCGGCCCGCAAGCTGCGACAAGTCCACCACTGTATCGGTCGTCGCGCGCAGGCTGACGGAGGGAATCGTCATGCCAGTTAGATGCGCGGCCCCGCCGTCATCCGTCGGCGCCGGAATCTTGCTCCAGTCGACGTCAAGCAAATTGGGTTGCACCATTCCACCTCCTCAAGGCAATGATGGCGATTAGCCAATGGCGAGCAGGAAGGAATAGTCACAAGCGGAAGCTCCTCTTCGCCACCCGCAAGTCGCTATTCGCACCATTCACCCACGCGCTCTCATCAGCCGGCCCTTCTCGCGGCCCCAGTCGCGCTTCTTCACGGTTTCCCGCTTGTCGTGCAGCTTCTTGCCCTTGGCGACGGCCAACAGGAGTTTCGCACGCCCGCGCTCGTTGAAGTAAAGCTTCAGCGGGATCAGGGTCATGCCCTCGCGGTCGACCGCGCCCATCAGCTTGTTGATCTGCTTGCGGTGCAGCAGCAGTTTTCGCGGGCGCTTCGGCTCGTGGTTGAAGCGGTTGCCTTGCAGGTACTCCGGGATGTTGGCGTTGATCAGCCAGAGCTCGCCGTCCTTGGAATCGGCGTAGGACTCCGCGATCGTGCTCTTGCCGCTGCGGATCGACTTGACCTCTGTGCCGGTCAGCGCAAGTCCAGCCTCGATCGTGTCCTCAATCGCATAGTTGAAGCGGGCTTTGCGATTTTCGGCGACAACCTTGATCGGGCGTTCGTTCTTCTCGGCCACGTCAGTCCTTCTTGAGGAGATCGCGGATCTCGGTCAGCAGTTCGACCTCGGGGCTCGGCTTGGCCGGCGCGGGCGCGGCGGCTTCTTGCTTGCGCTTCAACTGGTTCATGAGGCGGATCACGATGAACAGCACGAAGGCGATGATCAGGAAGTTGAGCGTCAGAGTGAGGAAATTGCCCCAAGCCAGCACGGCACCTTGCTTTTTGGCGTCGGCGAGGTTGTTGGCCGTCACTGACTTGGCAAGCGGCGTGAAGTAGTTGGAGAAGTCGAGCCCGCCCGTGATCGCACCGATAATCGGCATGATGACGTCACCGACCAGCGAGTTGACGATGGCGCCGAAGGCCGCGCCGATAATGACGCCGACAGCGAGGTCGACGACATTGCCCTTCATCGCGAATTCCTGGAATTCCTTCAGCATCGCGAATCCTCTCTGCGGCGGCGGGCCTAGCCGGAAGCCCGCGGCTAGTTGATCAGGCCGGCATGCACCATCGCGCTGCGCACGGCGGCGCGCGTCGATTCCTGTACCGGCACCATCGGCAGGCGGAGCTTCTCGTCCATCTTGCCGAGCAGCGACATCGCGTATTTGATCGGCGCCGGGCTGGTCTCCATGAACAGATTGGTGTGCAGCGGCATCAGCTTGTCGTGGATCTTCAGCGCGGTGGTGACGTCACCCTTCTGCCAGGCGGTATGGAATTCCGAGCAGAGCCGTGGCGCAACGTTTGACGTGACGGAGATGCAGCCGTGGCCGCCATGGGCCATGTAGCCGATGATAGTGGCGTCCTCGCCGGACAGCTGGTTGAAGTCCTCGCCCATCGCCGCGCGCTGCTGCGAGACCCGCACCATGCTGGCGGTAGCGTCCTTGACGCCGGCGATGTTCTTCAATTCCCAAAGGCGCTTCATGGTGTCGACCGACATGTCGATCACCGAGCGCGCCGGGATGTTGTAGATGATGATCGGAATGTCGATGGCGTCGTTGATCGCCTTGAAGTGCTGGTACATGCCCTCCTGGGTGGGCTTGTTGTAATAGGGCGTGACGATCAGCACGGCGTTCGCGCCCGCCTTCTCGGCGTGCTGCGACAATTCGACCGCTTCCTTGGTGGAATTGGAGCCTGCGCCTGCGATGACAGGCACGCGGCCGTCGGCCTCCTGGACGCACCATTCGACCACGCGCTTGTGCTCGTCATGGCTGAGCGTGGGGCTCTCGCCGGTTGTTCCAACCGGGACCAGGCCGTGGGTACCCTCGTCGATCTGCCAGTTGACCAGCGAGCGGAACGCCGCCTCGTCGAGCGAGCCATTCTTGAAGGGCGTGACCAGAGCGGTGAACGACCCCATGAATTTTGTCTTGGCTGCCATGGACTTCCTCCAAACCTCGCGCGCGGCAGGTGAACCGAAAGGCAATTCATATCGGGTCTGAGGTCACCGCGAAAGGGCGCTGGTGACGGACTTGACCTTCGCCCGCCCCGGCCACGCGCTGCGAAGGCGTGCCGGATTCGAGAACACACCACCGCCATCTGCGTTTGCTGGCGGCCCTTTGAGCTCCTGCGGTCGCAAATCCGGCCCCTAACCGGCTGCGAATGTCAGAACGGACCGTCGACGAGGCTGTTCCACCGCCCGCAGCCGCGATTTTGCCGCGGTATGAGCGCAGAGAGATCACAGGGCTCACAGGGGTCTGTTAGTACTTTGTCCACATATTGAGCCAAATAGGACGTGGGGCAGGTCAGCTTGAACAATTCGCCGCGAGAGAACGCCGTGACACGAAGCGTGCGCGCAGCAGCGTTGCGCTCCACCGCCTTGGCGGCATGCCTAGCACTGGCGGCGGCGTTCTCGATTCCGGCCGAAGCTGGCCCGAAGGTTCCGCTGCCAAAGCCGCGGCCGATCGTGCGCAATCTCGTGCCGGCGACGACCGCGGCCATCGCGCCGAAGCCCTCAGACAAGAAGCTGCAAAAAACCGCTAGCGCGGGCGCGCTTCAGGTCGCCAACGCGGCGGCTACGGTGCCGCTGGGACCGCCGCCCCGTCCGCCGACGATGTCGGCGCGCAAGCCGGTGACACCTGCGGCGGTTGCCGCGACCTCCACGACCTCGCAGGCTGACAGGGACGCGCTGGGAAATGTCATCGAGCTCTTGCGCAAGCGCAACCCTGATCAAGCCAGCCAGACGCTGTCGACGATCACAGACCCGGTAGCGCGCAAGGTCGGCGAGTGGCTGATCCTGCGCAGCGACAACAATAAGGTCACCGTCGAGCGCTACCGCGCCTTCATATCAGCCAATCCGAGCTGGCCCTCGCAGATATTCCTACGCCGACGGCTCGAGGCCGCGCTCTGGGACGACAAGCGCGAGGATGCGGCGGTCTGGTCGTGGTTCGAGAACGAATCGCCGCTTTCGGCAAAGGGCCGGCTGGCGCTCGCGAAAGCCATGGTCGCCCGCGGCGACCGCAACAATGCCGAGCGGCTGGTGCGACAGGCCTGGCGCAACGATGCGATGTCGGAGGACACCGAAAGCAATGCCCTCGACATGTTCGGCGCATTCCTGACCGCCGGCGACCACAAGGCGCGGATGGACGCCCTGCTCTACGGCACCGAAAACGAGGC
>JAEZEU010000232.1 GCA_023432885.1 Pseudomonadota bacterium
ACGGCAAGGTGTTCTTTTCCATCAATGTCGACGCCGCGGAGGCGCGTGCCTGGGAGAGCGTTCGGGCGCAGGCGGAAGCCGCCGTGCGCGCCATCCCCGGCGTGACGGCTGCGATGATCGCGCTGACAGCGGAACGCAAGCCCGGATCGGCCACCCCGCCACCGGTGCCGCAGCCGCATCGCCATGCCCCAAGTCATTCTCCAAGTCATTCCCATGGCGGAGGCGTGCAGCCGGCGGCCTCGCACCGGCCGCCGCAGGGCGGGCCGAACCCGATGTCGAAGCAGGCGGAGATTCCGGGCATTGCCGCGATCATCGCGGTCGCCTCGGGCAAGGGCGGCGTCGGCAAGTCCACCACCGCGCTCAACCTCGCGCTCGGCCTGCGCGACCAGGGCCTGCGCGTCGGCCTGCTGGATGCGGATATCTACGGGCCCTCGGTGCCTCGGCTCACCGGAATCCGCGAAAAGCCGCAGCTCAACGCCGACAGGAAGATGATCCCGATCACCCGGTTTGGGCTCTCGATCATGTCGATCGGCTTCCTCGTCGAAGAGGACACCGCCATGATCTGGCGCGGGCCGATGGTGATGTCGGCTATCACCCAGATGCTGCGCGACGTCGCCTGGGGCGCCCTCGACGTGCTCGTCGTCGACATGCCGCCGGGAACCGGCGACGCGCAACTCACGCTGGCGCAGAACGTGCCGCTGAAGGGCGCGATCATCATCTCGACTCCGCAGGATCTGTCGCTGATCGATGCGCGGCGGGGCCTGGCCATGTTCAAGAAGGTCAACGTGCCGGTGCTCGGCATCATCGAGAACATGAGCTACTTCCAGTGCCCGCATTGCGGCACACGCTCCGATATCTTCGGTCATGGCGGCGCGCGGCACGAGGCGGAAAAGCTGGGCGTGCCCTTCCTGGGGGAAATCCCGCTGCACATGTCGATTCGCGCCACGTCCGATGCCGGCACCCCCGTCGTGGACAGCGAGCCGGACGGTCCGCACGCGGCAATCTACCGCGCCATCGCCGCCAAGGTCCGTGAGCAGCTTCAGGGCGTTATTGCCGCTGCTTGAAGCCCTCCATGAGGAGGGATGCGACTTTGGTTGAATCCATGCAGTCATGCCTTTGTCGCGTTTCCGCGCCTTGCGCTTCCGTGTTAAAGGGCCTCGGCCTGAGCGCCGCCGGCCATTTCAAGCAGCCGCCGGAAGAGGCGCTCGACGATAATCCGGGAAACATCCCCACCAAGGAGAGACTGAATGAAGCGTCGTGATTTTTTGAAGGTTTCAGCGGCCGGTGCTGCCGCAACGGCCATTGCTTCGCCGGCCATTGCGCAGTCGTCGCCTGAGGTCAAATGGCGGATGACCTCGAGCTTCCCGAAGTCGCTCGACACCATCTACGGCGGCGCCGAGCAGATCTCGAAGTACGTCGCCGAGATGACCGATAACAAGTTCCAGATCCAGGTCTTTGCGGCGGGCGAGGTGGTTCCGGGTCTGCAGGCGCTGGATGCGACCTCCAACAACACCGTCGAGTCGTGCCACACCGTTGCTTACTATTACGTCGGCAAGGATCCGACCTTCGCGATCTACGCTTCCGTGCCGTTCGGCCTCAATGCGCGCATGCAGAATTCCTGGTGGTACCAGGGCGGCGGCGAGCAACTCGGCAACGAGTTCTTCAAGAAGCACGGCGTGATCGGTTTCCCCGCCGGCAACACCGGCACCCAGATGGGTGGCTGGTTCCGCAAGGAGATCAAGACCGTTGCCGATCTCTCGGGTCTGAAATTCCGCATCGGCGGCATCGCCGGCCAGGTGCTGCAGAAAGTCGGCGTGGTGCCGCAGCAGCTCGCCGGCGGCGACATCTATCCGGCGCTGGAGAAGGGCACGATCGACGCAGCGGAGTGGGTCGGCCCCTACGACGACGAAAAGCTCGGCTTCGCCAAGGTCGCGAAGTTCTATTACTACCCGGGCTTCTGGGAAGGCGGTCCCATGGTCCATGCGTTCGCCAACGCCGAGAAGTTCAACGCGCTGCCGAAGAACTATCAGGCCATCTTCACCAATGCGTGCGCGCACGCCAATAGCTGGATGGCGGCGCGTTACGACATGCAGAACCCGACCGCGCTGAAGCGCCTGGTCGCCGGCGGCACGCAGCTGCGTCCGTTCAGCAACGAAGTGCTGGAAGCCTGCCTCAAGGCCACCAACGAGCTGTGGTCGGAAATCTCGGCCAAGAACCCCGACTTCAAGAAGTCGATCGACGCCATGCAGGCCTACCGCTCCGACCAGTATCTGTGGTGGCAGGTCGCTGAGTACACCTTCGACAGCTTTATGATCCGCTCGCGCACACGCGGCTGATCCTAAGCCTTCAATCGCAAAACAGGCCCGGTCCCGTTGAGGGGCCGGGCTTTTTTTTGCGCCCGCGATCCCGCCCAAGACGGAAGTCAGGCAGCTTCATGGCCCGCCGGTCGCGAGCTGAGCGAATAACCCACCAGGCGAGAAAACCCCCGGAGCAATGCTCCGGGGGTCTTGCTGCGTACGATGAGCAGGGTTCGGGATCTACTGCTTCGGCGGGCCCTGGCCGAAATCGATCGGCGGCAAGTCGATCTGCGGCACCTCGATCTTGACCTTGCAGCGGGCGACGTCGACGGGCTTGTCGAGCAGCGCGGTCACCGAAACCGGGAACGCAATGACGATGGCCACCATGAGCATCTGCAATCCGATCCAGGGCACAGCGCCCCAGTAGATGTCGGAGCTCTTCACCTC
>JAEZEU010000281.1 GCA_023432885.1 Pseudomonadota bacterium
CGACAGCCGCGGCATCTATGCCCGCGGCCGCTCGGATGACGTCAAGGAAGGCGTGGTGTCGTTCCTGGAAAAGCGTCCGGCCCAGTTCAAAGACAAGGTGTCAAGCGACATGCCCGACTATTTCCCGTGGTGGGAGGAGCGGGAGTACAAATAACCGCCGGGTCGCAGCAGGCAAAGCCAACCGTGCCCGCCTAAACGAGCAGGCTTGAGAAGGTGGGCACGGCGCAAGAACGCCTTTGCCCACCCATCAATTCATCATCAGCGCCACGCGCCCGATTGCCTTGCGATCGATCAGCAGCCGCATCGCCGTGGCGTATTCTTCGAGCGGGAGCCGGTGCGACACGTGCGGCCGCAGCTTGCCGGCTTCCGCCCAGGCGAGCAGGTCCTTCAGCCGCTTCTCGCCGAGCGCCGGATTTTTCCGCACAGCCTCGCCCGCACGCACACCGATCACGCTGGCGCCCTTGATCAGCAGCAGATTGGTCTTGGCGAGGCCAATGCCCCCGGTAAAGCCGATGACGAGCAGCCGCGCCCCCCAGTTGATGCAGCGTATCGAGTTCTCCAACACCTCGCCGCCGACCGGATCGAACACGACGTCGGCGCCGCGGCCGTCGGTGATGCGCTTCACCGCATCCCGGAAACGCTCGCGGTCGTAACGGATGAGATGATCGGCGCCGCGCGCTCTTGCGATCTCGAGCTTCTCATCGCTGGATGCGGCCGCGATCACGGTCGCGCCCAGCAACTTGCCCATCTCGACCGCGGCAAGCCCAACGCCACCGCCGGCGCCATGCACCAGCAGCACCTCGCCGGGCTTGAGCTGCCCGCGATCGATCAGCGCGTGATATGCCGTGCCGTGGCCAGCGAGGAAAGTGGCGGCCTCCGCATAATCGAAGGTCGAAGGCATCGGAGTGAGTTGCGCCGGCGTCACCACGGCTTCGTTGCAATACGCGCCGTGGCGCATCTTGACGATGACCTTGTCGCCGACCGTGACTCCCTTCGCCGCGCTATCGACCTCAACGACATCGCCGGCCGCTTCCACACCGGGCGTGAACGGCAGCGGCGGCTTGAGCTGGTACTCGCCGGCGGCCATCAGCACGTCGGGGAAATTGATGCCTGCGGCGCGGATGGCGACGCGGACCTCCCCCGGCTTCAAGAGCGCGGACGGAATTTCCTCCAGCCGCAAGGACTCGGGCGGGCCGAGCTCGCGGCAGACCACGATCTTCGGCATCAGGCGGCGCTCGCCTTCCGGCGCTGGAGTGCCTCTCGGATCAGCGGCAGGCGGTCATTGCCGAAATACATGTCGGTCTTGTCGATGAAAATGGTCGGCGAGCCGAAGCCGCCGCGCGCCATCACTTCGTCCGTGTTGGCCTTCAGCTGGTCCTTGATCGACTGGTCGCCGATCCCTGCCAAAAACTTTTGCGGATCGATGCCCACGCTTTTGCAGATGTCGGTCAAGACCGCATCTTGCGAGATATCCTTGTCGGCGCCCCAATACGCCTCGAACACGGCGCGCGCGAACGGCACCATCTCCTTGTTGCCGAGCCAGATGCAGCCGCGCATCGCCTTTACGCTGTTCACCGGGAAAACCGTCGGCGGCATCTTGATCGCAAGCCCCGCCGAGCGTGCCCAGTCGGCGAGATCCTTCTTCATGTAGCTCGCCTTCAGCGGCACCGGTTTTTCCCGCTGCGCATAGACGCTGGGGTTGACGGTGTTGAAGATGCCGCCGACCAGGATCGGCCGCCATGTGATGTCGGCGGAATGCTCCTTCGCCAACGGCTGGATGTTGTGCCAGGCGAGATAGGTCCAGGGGCTGGAGCAGTCGAAGAAGAATTCGATCATGGATTTTTCCTTTTTGATTGTGTCCCGTCTTTATTTATCGTGATTCCGAGGAGAGAACCGACGAAGCTATCCAGCTTTCTCACCGTGGAAGGGCAAGCCCTGGATTGCTTCGCTTCGTTCGCAATGACGATTCGGCGACAGCCTAGCTCTTCCCCAACACTTCCTTGGCCGTCTGCCCGAACATCACCTTCCGCGTCTCCTCGTTGAAAGGCTCCTTGACGAATTTGCCGATCGCAAGACCCGCCTGCAGCTTGGGCCGCGCGCGCAAGGTCGCGTACCAGCGCTTCAGGTTCGGATAGTCGTCGAGCGAGAAGCCCTGCGCCTTGTGCGTCATGGTCCAGGGGAAACAAGCGATGTCGGCGATCGAATACTCATCGCCCGCCACATAGGCCCCGGTCCTGCCGAGCTGACGGTCGAGCACGCCATAGAGCCGCGCCGCCTCGTCCCGGTAGCGCTCGATGGCATAGGGGATCTTTTCCGCCGCATAGAGCGCGAAATGGCCGTGCTGGCCGAGCATCGGCCCCAGCCCGCTCATCTGCCACATCACCCACTGGATGACCTTGGAACGCGCGCGCATCTCCTGAGGGAGAAAACGCCCGGCCTTGTCGGCGAGATAGATCAGGATGGCCCCGGTCTCGAACACCGAAAACGGCCCGCCGCCGTCAGCGGGCGCATGGTCGACGATCGCGGGAATGCGATTGTTGGGGCTGATCGCCAGGAATTCCGGGCGAAACTGCTCGCCGGCGCGGATATTGACCGGAATGACCCGAAAGGGAAGCCCAAGTTCCTCCAGCATGATCGAGATTTTCCAGCCGTTCGGCGTGGGCGCGTAATGCAGGTCGATCATGGCTCGCGATTACGCCTCCCCTGAAGGCAGTCCCGGTGGGGACTTTCGTTGTTCTGTACCTCGACCATAAGACATGGCATGGAGGCACTCAATCATAGCAGAACCACGCTGTCCGGGAGGCTCCCATGCTTTTTCCAACCACGATCGCCGGCTCCCTGCCGAAGCCGGAATGGCTGGCCGAGCCGAATATGCTGTGGGCGCCCTGGAAGGCCAAAGGCGAGGAGCTTGCCCGTGCCAAGCGCGACGCCACGCTGCTGGCGCTGAAAATTCAGGAGGATGCCGGCATCGACATCCTCACCGAGGGCGAACAGGCGCGGCAGCACTTCGTGCACGGATTCCTCGAGAAGGTCGACGGCATCGACTTCGCCCACAAGGTCGAGATGGGGATCCGCAAAGACCGCTACAAGGCGATGGTGCCGCAGGTGGTCGCTCCGCTGAAGCTCAAAGGCCGCGTGCATGCCGACGAGGCGCGCGTGGCCCGCTCGCATACCGGGCGGCAGTTGAAATTCACCATGCCCGGACCGATGACCATCATCGACACCGTCGCCGACGGCCATTACGGCGACCGCGTCAAGATGGCCTTCGCTTTCGCCGATCTCCTGAACGAGGAAGCCAGAGCGCTGGAAGCCGACGGCGTCGACATGATCCAGTTCGATGAGCCGGCCTTCAACGTGTTCATGGACGAAGTCCCGGGGTGGGGCGTCAAAGCGCTGGAGCGCGCCGCGCAGGGCCTGAAATGCGCCACCGCCGTTCACATCTGCTATGGGTACGGCATCAAGGCCAACGTCGACTGGAAGGAGACGCTGGGCAGCGAATGGCGGCAGTATGAGGAGATTTTCCCGGCCATCGCCAAGAGCTCGATCCAGCAGGTCGCGATCGAATGCCGGAACTCGAAGGTGCCGCTCAATCTGCTCGCTCTGCTCAAGGGCAAGAAGATCCAGGCCGGGGTGATCGATGTCGCCAGCGACATGGTCGAGAGCGCCGAGGACGTCTGCAAGGTGATCGACGATGTCTCGAAGTTCGTCGCCAAGAGCGACATCATCGCCACCACCAATTGCGGCATGGCGCCGATGCGGCGCGACATCGCCGAAGCCAAGCTGATGGC
This sequence comes from Pseudomonadota bacterium, assembly GCA_023432885.1. Classification (GTDB taxonomy): domain Bacteria; phylum Pseudomonadota; class Alphaproteobacteria; order Rhizobiales; family Xanthobacteraceae; genus Bradyrhizobium. The sequence goes on from JAEZEU010000281.1 coordinate 3,789, forward strand.
GCTCGGCGCCGGCGCGAAGCTGGCGCGGCAGCGGCTCGGTTGATCGTACTCTGCTTCAGGGTTGCCGCGCGCTCCGGTGCAGCACGGGCTGAAAACCGGCCATC
>JAEZEU010000303.1 GCA_023432885.1 Pseudomonadota bacterium
TGAACGAGAACCGCAAGCGTGCGATGGCACGCAAGGTCAGCCATGCGCTTGGCGGGGCGCTGCGCGGCAAGACCATCGCAGTGCTCGGGCTGACCTTCAAGCCCGACACCGACGACATGCGCGAGGCACCGTCGATCCCGCTCGTCACCGGCCTCTTGGACATGGGCGCGAAGGTGCGCGCCTATGATCCCGCCGGCATGGAGCAGGCGCGGCCCGAGCTGCCGAACATCGAATATGCCGGGGATGCCTATAGCTGTGCCCTGGGCGCCAACGCGCTCGTGATCGTCACCGAATGGGTGCAGTTCCGCGCGCTCGATCTCGAGCGGCTGAAGCAGGTGATGGCGCAACCTGTCGTCATTGACCTCCGCAACATCTATCGCCCCGAGGACATGGCGGCTGCCGGCTTCGTCTATGAGAGCATCGGCCGCGCACCCGAACCAAAGGTGTGAGCGGCCAAACATTGGAAATGGTGTCATGCCCGGGGCTTGACCCGGGCATCCACCCCTTCTTGATCAACCGGAAGGTCAAGACGTGGATGGCCGGGACAAGCCAGGACAATCCCGGCGGTGACGATTGGATAGAACTTTGCCGCGCCGTTTCGATACGCCCCTGCCGATCGATGCCGTGCTCGACGAGCTTTCGCGCACGCTCGCCGTACGCAATACGGCCGTGCTGGTGGCGCCGCCGGGAGCCGGCAAGACCACGCGCGTGCCGCTGGCGCTGCTGGATGAGCCCTGGACGAAGGGAAAGAAGATCATCGTGCTGGAGCCGCGGCGCATCGCGGCGCGCGCCAGCGCCGATCGGATGGCGAAGACGCTTGGCGAGCGCGCGGGCGAGACGGTCGGTTATCGCGTGCGCTTCGGCTCGAAAGTATCGCGCGCCACGCGGATCGAGGTCGTCACCGAGGGCATCTTCTCGCGGCAAATTCTCGACGATCCCGAGCTGAACGGCGTCGCGGCCGTCCTGTTCGACGAATTCCACGAGCGCTCGCTTGATGCCGATCTGGGCCTCGCCCTGGCCCGCGATGTGCAGACCGGCCTGCGCGAGGATCTGCGCATCCTTGTGATGTCGGCGACGCTGGACGGGGCGCGGGTCGCCAGGCTGCTCGGCGATGCGCCGGTCGTGGCAAGCGAAGGCCGCGCCTTTCCGGTCGAAACGCGCTATCTCGGCCGCAAGGCCGACGCGCCGCTGGAGCGGCAGATGGCGGAGGCGATTGCCGCGAGCCTGCGCGCCGATTCCGGCTCGGTGCTGGCCTTCCTGCCGGGCGCCGCCGAAATCCGCCGCACCGAGACCTTCCTGAAGGAGCGCGTCCACGATGCCTCGATCGAGATCGTGCCGCTGTTCGGCGCGCTCGATGCCGCCGTGCAGGACCGCGCCATCGCGCCCGCGCCGAGAGGCGGGCGCAAGGTCGTGCTGGCGACGTCGATCGCGGAGACCTCGCTGACCATCGAGGGCGTGCGCATCGTCGTTGATTCCGGCATGGCGCGCGTGCCGCGCTATGAGCCCGACATCGGCCTGACGCGGCTGGAAACCGTGCGCGCCTCGCGCGCTGCGGTCGACCAGCGCCGCGGCCGCGCTGGCCGCACCGAGCCCGGCGTCTGCTACCGCCTCTGGGACGAGCCGCAGACCGCCTCGCTTGCCGCCTACACCCAACCTGAAATCCTTTCCGCCGACCTGTCCACGCTGGTGCTGGACCTCGCGCAATGGGGCGTGGCCGATCCTCGCCAACTCGCCTTCCTCGATCCGCCGCCGGCTCCGGCGCTGAAGGAGGCAAGGAGCCTGCTGCGCGAGCTTGGCGCGCTCGATGCCGATGGCCGCATCACGGCGGAGGGAAAGAGCCTGCGCGCGCTGGCGCTGCCGCCGCGGCTGGCGCGCATGATCGTGGATGCCAACCGGTTCGGCTCCGGCGAGGAGGCTGCCGCGATCGCCGCCGTGCTTACCGAGCGCGGCCTTGGCGGCGACAGCGCCGATCTCGACGTGCGGCTCGATCAATTCCGCCGCGACCGTTCGCCGCGCGCGAGCAGCGCCCGTGATCTGGCGCGGCGCTGGGCCCAGCAGGTAGCAGCAGCGGAGAAACCACAAGCCGCGGGCGATCTTTCCCCCGGCGTGATGCTCGCCTTCGCCTTCCCCGACCGCATCGCGCGCAATCGCGGCAACGGAAGCTTCGTGCTGGCCAACGGCCGCGGCGCGGCCGTCGAGCAAACATCATCGCTGGCGCGCGCGCCTTACATCGCCGTCGGCGAATTGACAGGGACGGCGGCGAGCGGACGCATCTTGCTGGCGGCGCCGATCACGCAGGACGAGATCGAGGCTCATTTCGCCGGCCAGATCGAAAGCGCCGATGAGGTGAGCTTCGACCGTGGCGCGATGGCGCTGCGCGCGCGCCGCAAGCGCGCGCTGCATGCGGTCACGCTGTCCGAGGCGCCCATGCCGCTGTCTCCTTCGGCGGAGACGGCAAGGATCTTCGCCGAAGGCCTGGTCGCGGCCGGACTCGACAAGCTGCCGTGGTCGAAGGCGCTCAAGCAATGGCGCGACCGGGTGATGTTCCTGCGCAGGGCCGAGGACGAAAACTGGCCCGATCTGTCCGATGCGGCTCTCGCGGCGATGGCGGGGGAGTGGCTCGCGCCCGCGCTCTACGACAAGACGTCGCTCAAGGATTTCTCCGCCGGCGATCTTTCCGATGCCGTGATGAATCTACTGCCATGGGAACTGCGCGCGCGGCTGGATCGCGAGGCGCCGACGCATTTCGAGGCGCCGACCGGCACCATGCTCGCCATCGACTACGAGGCCGAACAGGGCCCGACCATCGCCGTTCGGCTGCAGGAATTGTTCGGACTCAACACGCATCCCTCGATCGCGAGGGGCGCGGTGCCGCTGGTGCTGGAACTGCTCTCGCCCGCGCAGCGGCCGGTGCAGGTGACGCGGGACCTCCCCGGCTTCTGGCGCGGCAGCTACGCCGCCGTCCGCTCGGACCTGCGCGGCCGCTATCCGCGCCACCCCTGGCCGGAGGATCCCGCTAGCGCGATGCCGACGCGCCGGGTCAAGCCCCGCGGCACTTGAACGCAATTCGTTAACGCTTCCCTCATCCTTTTCCCCAAAATGGCAGGCCTCGGCTTTGCGGTTTGGTCGCGGTTTGGCGGCCGCCGTGGTGATATCGGCGGTCCTTCGAACCCGCGTGAGTGGCGTGATGCGTAACATCCTGTTCTTTGCCGCGGCCATCGCCGGCGCCGGCGTGTTCATGGCCCAGATGGCGGATCGGATGACGCC
>JAEZEU010000334.1 GCA_023432885.1 Pseudomonadota bacterium
GGGCTACGAATGGACGCTGGACAAGGTGCTGGCGCGCAAGGCCCTGATGCTGCTCGTGACGTTCGCCACGCTCGGCGGCACCGTCTATCTCTACATGATCGTGCCGAAGGGCTTCTTTCCGCAGGAAGATACCGGCTTTTTGATCGGCGTCACTGAAGCAGCGACCGACACGTCTTTTGAAGCGATGAGGCAACGGCAGCAGGCGCTGGTCAAAATCCTGAAGGAGGATCCGGCGGTCGACTACATCAACTCGACGGTGGGCTCGGGCGGCCCAAATCCGACTGCGAATTACGGCCGCCTGTTCATCGCGCTGAAGCCGCAGAAGACCCGCGATCCTGCAAGCGTGGTGATCGGCCGGCTTCGCGCGGCGGCGCGGCAGGTCCCCGGCATGCAGGCCTTCTTCCAGAGCGTCCAGAATCTCAACATCGGCGGCCGCATCTCCAAGAGCCAGTATCAATACGTGATGCAGAGCGGCGACACCGAGTCGCTGTATCGGCTGGCGCCGGAAATGCGTGACCGGATCGAGAAGATCCCGGGTCTGCTCGACGTCACCACCGATCTCTATATCAAGAACCCGCAAATGACGGTCGATATCGACCGCGAAAAGGCCATGGTCTACGGCGTGACCGTCGACCAGGTGCGGAACCAGCTCTACAACGCCTACGGCTCGCGACAGGTCGGCACCATCTACATGCCGTCCAACGACTACCAGATCATCCTCGAGGCGCAGCCGCAGTTCCGGGTCGATCCTTCCGATCTGTCCAAGCTCTATGTGAAGACGGCCGACAACCGGACCATTCCGCTCGACGCGGTGGCGAAGATGGTGCCAAGCGTCGGCCCGCTGCAAATCAATCACCAGGGCCAGCAACCGGCCGTGACGATCTCGTTCAACCTCGCGCCGGGCTATTCGCTAGGCTACGCGGTGGACAAGATCACCCAGCTCGAGCAATCCTCCAACCTGCCGGTGACGATTGCGACCGGATTCTCCGGGACCGCGCAGGTGTTCCAGGATTCGCTGCGCGGGCAAGGCGTGCTGATCCTCGCCGCCGTGTTCGCGGCCTTCGTCATCCTCGGAATTCTTTACGAGAGCTTCATCCACCCGATCACCATCATCTCGGGACTGCCGTCGGCCGGCATTGGCGCGATCCTCACACTGATGCTGTTCGGCATGGAAATGTCCGTCATCGCGATGATCGGCATCGTCATGCTGGTCGGCATCGTCAAGAAAAACGCGATCATGATGGTTGATTTCGCGCTGGAGCGCCGCCGCGTCGGGCTCTCGGCCGAGCATGCCATCCGCGAGGCGGCGCTGCTCCGCTTCCGTCCGATCATGATGACGACCTTTGCCGCGATCTTCGGTACGTTGCCGATCGCGCTCGGCGCCGGCGCCGGCGCCGAACTGCGGCAGCCGCTGGGCGTCGCGGTGGTCGGCGGTCTCTTGTTATCGCAGCTGCTGACGCTCTACATCACGCCCGTGGTCTATATCTATCTCGACCGCATCGACCGTCGTCTCAAGCGCCGCCTCGAGCCGCAGGACGAGGACACCGGCGATGTCCAGCCGCCCCGCGTGGTGGCCGCGGAATGATGGGCCAGCTGCCGCGCCGGGCCGCGTGGCTCGCCCTTGCTGCTGCGCTGTTGGCGAGCGACGCCCGGGCGACTGAGCCGATCGAGATCTTCGACGCGCATCTGCACTACAATTGGGAGCCGAAACCCTACTACCAGCTGGAGGAAGTGCTGGAGCTGTTCCGAAAGAACCGCGTCACCGGGATTCTGGCCACCAGCCGGCCCAACACCGGTACGCATGCCTTGATGGATGCCAAGCCCGAGGGGCTGTGGGTGGTGCCGTTCATCCGCCCATACCGGGTGCGCGCAGACATCCAGACCTGGTTCGGCGATCCCGTCATCTTCGACCTCGTGCAGGACGAGTTCAAACGCGGCTATTACCGCGGCATCGGCGAATTCCACATCTCCGGCAAGGCGGCCGATACCGAATGGGTGAAGAAGACCGTCGATTTCGCGGTCGCCAACAATCTCTATTTGCACGCCCACGCCGACGATGAGGCTGTCGAGATCCTGATGCGGCACAATCCGCGCGCGCAGATCATCTGGGCCCATACCGGCTTTGGGCTGTCGACCGATCGCGTTGCCGCGCTGCTGACCAAATACCCAAAACTGTGGGGCGAGCTGTCCTATCGCAGCGGCATTGTCGATGGCAGCGGCAAGCTGACGGCCGAGTGGCGGGCTCTGTTCAAGAAATTCCCCGACCGCTTCCTGATCGGCTCGGACACCTGGATCTCCGAGCGCTGGGCGAGCTATGGCGAGATCATGTCAGGGTATCGCGCATGGCTCGGCCAGCTGCCGCCGAAAATCGCGGCGCAGATTGCCAACGGCAATGCCAAAGCGCTGTTCGCGTCGAAATAGGGAGATCAGATCGAGAAGCTGGTGCCGCAGCCGCAGGAGGCGGTGGCGTTCGGGTTGACCACCCGGAAGGAGGCGCCGATCAGGTCGTCGACGAAATCGACCTCCGATCCCGCCAGGAACGGCACCGAGGCCGAATCGACCAGCACCACCGCGCCCTCGCGGGAGATCACGAGATCGTCCTCGGCCT
>JAEZEU010000376.1 GCA_023432885.1 Pseudomonadota bacterium
ATCCGGGAAGTCTTCATTACGACTGGGTATCTCGGCAACTTGATTCGCAGCTTCTGCAGCGATGGTCAGCAATGGAATATGAAGATCAACTATACGCATGAACCCGAACCGCTCGGCACGATAGGACCATTGTCACTGCTGCGCGACCAACTGACTGAGCCGTTCCTGGTGCTGAACGGCGACGTGCTTACCGATCTCAATCTTGGTCAGTTCGTCAAGGATCATCGGAGTCATGGTCACCAGCTGACGATCGCGTCGATCGTGCGGCAGTCCAAGGTCGAGTTTGGCGTTCTCGATGAAACCGACGGGAAGGTGATCGGATTCCGAGAGAAACCAACGCTCGCAACGCTCGTCAGCATGGGCATCTACTGCATGAATCCGGAAGTCATGACCCATGTGCCGTCCGGCGTTCCATTTGGGTTTGATGATCTGATCCTGCAAATGCTTGACGAAGGCGTTCCAGTGCACACGTTTAGGCATGATGGGCTCTGGCTTGATATCGGGCGGGCCGACGACTTCCACAAGGCGCAAGATATCGCGTGGGACGAACAATCGCTCTCGCTGCCAGTTGAAGCTGCCGCGTGATCAAACGACGCTTGATCTTGAGCTAGTCGTCTATGCAAGAGGCCTCCCTTGCTCCTCGTGTCGCAACCTGTGTTGGGATCAGAAGAAAAAGCCGCGCTCTGTGAGGTTATCGACAGCGGTTGGATTACAATGGGCGACAAGGTGCGCCAGTTCGAGGCGACCTTTGCAGCCCTCCACGAAGCCGAGGATTCCGTAGCTGTCGCTTCCTGCACTGCCGCACTGCATCTGATCTTGCACGCCCTGAACATTGGGCCCGGTGATGAGGTTCTGGTGCCCTCGTTGACGTTTGTCGCAACGGCAAACTGCGTACTCTATGTGGGGGCCGATCCCGTCTTCGTCGACATTGAATCGCTCGACGTGCCTCTTCTGTCACTCGAGGACGCCGAGGCGAAATGCACGTCACGAACCAAAGCCGTTATCCTGATGCATTATGCCGGATACCTGGCGAGCCGCGACGCCTGGCAAGCCTTTGCGCGCCGAAAGGGACTGCTGCTCATCGAGGACGCGGCTCATGCCCCAGGGAGGCCCGAGGTAGGAAGCTACGGCATTGCCGCTGCGTTTAGCTTCTACGGCAACAAGAACATGACGACGGCGGAAGGCGGGGCGGTGATTGCAAGGGATCGCGGCCTGCTTGAGAACATCCGCCAAATGCGCGGTCATGGCATGACGAGCGGCACTCGTCAGCGATTCGCAAGCCGCAATCCGAACTATGACGTAACCATGCTTGGCTTCAATTACCGGATGGACGAATTCCGCGCGGCGGTCGGATTGGTACAGCTCAAGTCGCTGAAGCAGTGGAACGACAAGAGGAGCCGCCTGGCTGCGCGTTACCGCCGAAGGATCGCCGAGCACTGTCCGTCGGTGAGAGTGCCCTTCTCACAACCGGCAAGCTCCGCTCATCACATCATGCCCATCCTGGTTCCTGAGTCCGGGATGCGGACAGTGGTCATCGACCGGTTGACGAACTTCGGAGTACAGACAACCATCCATTATCCTCCCGTACATCGACTGACTTACCTTCAGGAGCGATGCAAGGACACCGTTCTGCCAATCACGGATGAGTTCGCGAGCCGCGAGCTGACGCTTCCCCTTCATCCCAAGCTTGAAGACGAGACGGTTGATGCGGTTGTGGAGCGGCTTGCGACATCGATTGGGTCCTCCGAACGAGGGTTGGCAGCCGAATGAGCAGGTCCTTCTTGCGAGAGGCTGATGGCGTCGTCTCAGAGATGCTCTCGCAGCGCGCTTTCGATGTTGGCGGGTCATTGATTGCACTAGGCGTGCTTGCCCCATTCATGTTGTTGATAGCTGCCTTGATATGGCTGGAGTCGGGCCGCCCGATTTACTTTTCGCAGATTCGCCTGGGAAAGGGTGGACGGCCGTTTCGCCTCTACAAATTTCGGAAGTTTCGGGCGGATTGCGGATCCAACGGGCGCCCACTGACCATGCGCAATGATGATCGCATGACTGTTGTGGGCCGTTTACTGGCCATGACAAAAGCCGATGAATTTCCGCAGTTCTGGAACGTGCTGAAGGGCGACATGTCGCTGGTGGGGCCGCGTCCTGAGTCTCTTGCGTTCGCTGATTGCTTCAGCAACGGGCTCGAACGGGTGCTTGATTATAGGCCCGGGCTGTTCGGCCCCTCTCAAGTCGCGTTTCGTCACGAGGATCTCCTCTTTCCGCCGAATGTGGAGCCAGAGGAGTTTTATCGACGGGTGCTGTTTCCAGCGAAAGCACGGATTGACCTTGAGTATTTCGCTCGTCGTTCCCTGATCAAGGATGCGGTCTGGATCATCCGTTGCGCTGCCGCGGTGATCGGGCTGACACCTTCGACGGTCATGGAAGCTCAGTGCGGCCAAGGGGTCGTTCGGCAAGCCGGCGATGGAGCGGACTCGTGAACTATGAGGGGACCAGGGTCCTGGTGACAGGCGCGGACGGCTTCATCGGATCTCACCTGACCGAAGAGCTTGTTCGGGCGGGGGCTCAAGTCACGACACTCGCCCTATACAATTCCTTCGACAGCTTTGGTTGGCTGGACGAATTGGCCAGTGAGGTCAGATTGGAGCTTACCCTGGTCAGGGGGGACGTGCGAGATTCTGCGCTTGTCAGCCGAATCGTGCAGGGCCAGGATGTTGTATTCCATTTGGCTGCGTTGATCGCCATACCCTATTCCTACGCAGCACCTCAATCGTATGTGGAAACCAATGTTCTCGGAACCTTGAACGTCCTGGAAGCTGCGCGGCGGCACGGGACGCGGCGGATCGTCCATACCTCCACAAGCGAGGTATATGGCACGGCATTGACAATGCCCATTGACGAGACGCATCGGCTGCAGGGGCAATCCCCATACTCGGCGTCGAAGATTGGTGCCGACATGATGGCCGAAGCGTTCGCAAGGTCATTCGAAGTACCGGTCGTGATCCTTCGGCCCTTCAACACCTACGGGCCGCGGCAGAGCGAACGGGCCATCGTCCCGACGGTGCTTCGTCAGATGCTGGATCCCAGCTGCGGGTCGATTCAGGTGGGCGATGTGACGACCGTTAGGGACATGACGTTTGTCAAGGACACTGTCAGAGCCTTCCTGGCTGCTGGAGCGAGCGAGGGTCTCATGTACGGTTCCGCGTACAACGCGGGCAGTCAAAAATGCATCAAGATGAGCGACCTGGTAGAGCTGGCCCTGGAGCTGACAGGCTGCAGCAAGCCGCTAGCGACAGACGACGCTCGGTTGCGTCCGTCCAACTCAGAGGTGCGAGCACTCCTGGCTGATGCACGCCGCTTTTGCCAAGCGACAGGTTGGGAGGCCCGCGTGTCGCTACGAGAGGGGCTCGAACACACCATTGCCTGGTGGAGAACGCGGCTCTCGGGAGGAGTTGTACGTCGAAATAAGGATCTGGTCACTTGAGGGCGCATGCGACAATCGTTTTGGTTGTCGGCCTGACAATATCCATGCTGTGGTCGATCGCGCCGGCTACCGAAACCGGTGACGGTTCGGGTATGCCCGAGGATCTACCAGCCTATCTGGTTCCTACAATCGATCCGCTGTCCGGTTACAGCGTCGTCAGAGTTACCAATCCAGGAGCGCCTCCAAACGCCAGGGAACACTGTGGTGTCTCCTATTGTACGCATCGCTATTCGAGCTCGCAGGCCTGGAACGCCGATCAAACGCTGCTGCTCATTTCGAACGGTTGCGGCGGGCTATGCTACCTCGATGGACGGACCTACGTTCCCCTGTTTCGCAGACAGAGACGGGGCGAGTGCGAATGGCATCCGAAAGATGCGGAGCTCATGATCTGCGTTGCGGGACGAGCGGTATCGCTCTGGGCGCCGCGAACCGATCGATCGAAGCTGATCTACTCCGCCGATTCCTATCGCGAGCTGCAGTTCGGGCCGCTGAAGGGCAATCCGAGCTTGGATGGAAATCGAATTGTTGTGAGAGGGACGACCTTCGAGGGTCGGTTCGATGCAATCGTCGTTGACATAAGCAAGGGTCGGGCACTGGGGCCTATTCATCTCTCCGAGCTTCCCGGAGAGAACGCATTCTGCTCGATTTCGCCGCTGGGGACATATGTCGTGTGTGTTCAGAATGTCGATGACGATCTCGAAAGCATGTTTGTTCTCCTGCCGGATGGGAACATTGTGCAGAGGTGGACGGAGAACCACCGGCCTGGCCATGGCGACATGACCGTGGATGATGACGGTGATGAGGTTTACGTCGGGATCAGCAAGTCCGAGCCGGATCGTTATCAGGTGATCAAGCGACGGCTGAAAGACGGCGTTGTCACGTCGCTTTCCAGATATGGCGAAGGTCAGCACGTCTCATTGCGAGCAACTGGGAAGCCTCAGTGGGCCTTCGTGAGCTATGCGGGTGACCCCGCCGAAGTGGCATCCCATCCTGAGTGGGCGCCTTTCGCGCGAGAAGTTGTCGCGTTGAACCTCGACGGCAGTGGATCGGCAAAGCGAATAGCTCAGACGCGGAATGTGCCTTTCGACTACTGGAGCGAGACGCATGCGTCGCCGTCACCTGACGGTTTGCAGGTGATCTGGTCAAGCAACTGGGGAAGGCCGGGCGGTCCCGTCTTTGATTTCGTTACGCGCATAGTGAGCCCCGAGCCTCGGGAATAAGGCCGAGTCGGAGTACGATAGGAGATTGTGAACATGCTTATCCGATCGAGACGACCACGGTGCTGTTCGATAGCGGCTCATTGCTTTGCATTGCTTGGCTCAATCGTGCTCAGCCAAGCGGCATTGGCAGAGTATCATATCGCTCCCGGCGATACGGTGGAGGTCGCAGCTTACGGTCTGCCCGACCAGCGATATCGCGCGCTGGTTCAACTCGACGGCAGCATCAGCTTGCCCGGCGTTGGCGAGGTGGCCGTTGGTGGCATGACACAGAAAGAACTTCAGCAGCGAATGGAAGCACTGCTACCGATCAAGATCTTCCGTTATCGAACGCAGGACGGGCAAGAGCATCCTGTGGTTCTCAAACCTGCTGATATCACGGCAACTATCGCCGAGTACCGGCCGGTCTACGTCTCCGGTGACGTTCTTACCCCTGGACAGCAGGCATTTCGGCCCCTCATGACCGTCCGTCAGCTCGTGGCGGTGGCCGGAGGTTACAGTCTGTTGCGCTCTCGCGCACAACAGGGGGCGACGGATCCGACGCAATTGCAACGTGAGTACCAGGCGACCTCGATCGAATACGCCAAGGAGTTCTATCGTTCCCTTCGCCTTCAGGCCGAGCTTCAGAACAAATCAACGTTCCAGCAGGAAGCGCCGCATGACGCAGCTGTTGCAAGCTCGCTAGGTTCCTCAATTGTGAAATCGGAAGCAGAGTCGCTCCGTGTCGCCCAGGACGACTTCAAAGCCGAGCAAGCGTTTCTGGAGAACGTCATAAAGAAGGGAGATGCGCAGCTCGGTATCTTGAGGGCACAGGAGCAGGAGGAAGCCAAGGGGGTGCAGTCCGATGCGGAAGACCTTGACCGGCTCGGCCGACTCTTCAGTGCGGGAAACGCGACAAGCGCGCGCATCACGGACGCCCGACGCGCGATGCTCCTGTCCTCAACGCGGCATTTGCAAACTTTGGTCGAAGTGATGCGACTCGAACATCAGCAGGAGGGCGATCGCCGCCAAGTCGACAGGCTGGCATCCCAGCGCAAAGGCAAGTTGCTTGGGGACCTCAATGACAGCAATGTTCGCTTGGCAATTTTGACAGCGACAATGAGGGCGGCGCGACAGCGCCTGCAACCCGTCGGCGCGGGAGGAGGACCTTTATTGGTCGATCCGGAGAAGCTGAAGCCCGATATAGTGATCGTGCGAAAGGTCGAGCGGCAATGGAGCAGGATGGCCGTCGACCCCGACGCCGAGGTCGAGCCGGGCGATGTCGTCGAAGTGACACTACGCACGCCGGGAATTCCGACCCAATAGCCGACATGACTTTCGAGAGCGAGTTTGCCTTGCGGACCGTGCCGTTCCGCGCGCTAGATCAGTTGAGAGATCGGCCAGAACCCGAACTTGCAGAACCGATATAGCGCATGCGCAATCAGAAATAATCCTGCCAGATTGAATGCAACGCGAAAGACTGTCGTCGCTCGTTGATAGTCAATCGCGCCAGTCTCTGCTTGGATCCGGTGGCTGTCGAATAGCTCGCCGAGTGCCCAGACCGCTATCCCCGCGGCCATGCTCGAAATCGTCAGGTGGCCAGTGACCAAGGCGAAGGGAACCAGCGCTCCGCTCAACGCCAGTATCGTGAACCACCTGCTTTGCATTTGAACGAGCATGGTTCTTCTCGACACGTCGCATTTACTCCACATCATTTAGTGTGAAACTTCCCATCCACGGTCGGCCAGCCTTGGAGCGCGCTTCCGCTGATTGTGGCGATCGGCTGTCGCTACCGTTGGTCGATCGACAGCGTTCGAACCGTGGTGCCTCAGCCGGCTATGGGTAACAACGCCATCGCGCGCATTGCGTTCAAGGCCGGCGCCGGATCTGCTCCTTGCCACGAGCGAGCACCGTCGCGCGGTCGATAAATCGGGGGGTAATTATGGAACGTCACCAAGTTTTAATCGGGGCGTGCTAGCGAGTTCCCCTGGAGTTGGGGTCTCCATCAGTCTTTCTGCAGAGGAAGAGGGATGCTTGAGCATGGCCGACGCTCACCAAGACCTGAGAGATGATGATCTTGTCGCGATAAAGCTCGCAATCGAGCGCGTTCTGGCCGACCCGGACGAGTCGCGACGTTCCCGGATGCAGAGCGAACTGGACAGTGTGAAACTGGGCCTTGCCGACTGGAAAGACGTCGGCAGTTTTGCTGTCTACTCTGAGCAGATGCGGAGTTTGTCTTTAGCTGAGTGGGAATATCCGCCCGTATGGGTACCGCGCGGCGACGTCGAAAACATTATCGCTGCGGGAGAGCATCACCGCTGCTTCAGGGGCGCGGTAATCCTGAAACAGATGCTGGCTTTGGGGATTTCGGAATATCATCCTGCTCCGCTGCAAGCCATCGCGACTGCGAAAAAGCGAGGTGCCGCATGATAGCAAGCCGGCTTCACCCTACGTGAGCCGCCAGTAGCTTCGGTCGACTCGTATGCGCTGCCGGTTAGCTTCGCTTGAGGTAACCCCTTCGAAGGTTGAGATGCTTCCGCCGCGTCGCTGCCGCCCAAACTGATCGAGGGCGTCGCGGCACTTACAACAGCGCTGCAACCAAGAGTCCGATACAAGTCATTGTGCCGGTTATCAGGAACACGATCATTTGCCCTCGATTGAACTCTTGCTCAAACATTGAAGAAGTTGACGCCTCGAGGTCTATTGCAACGAACGATAGGCAAGATTGATAGACGAACAAATTGCTTGAACCGCCGATCGCAGGCTTGTTGACACGAGTACAGCTCATTTCTTAAGCCAGATAGTCAATAGCTGCGATTGGTTGATTAGCGAGCCAATTCTCAGGAATTCTTGCTGGCGCGACTGCGGATCCAATTCGTCATCGCCAAATGCTCGGCCTCGGCAGCTGAACAGATGGATCTGGTTCTTACAAATCCATGAATGAGGCCTTTACCGGGACGAAACGTCACCTCGACACCTGCTGCCATGAGTCGTTCGGAGTAGGCTCGACCGTCGTCACGCAGGGGATCATGCTCGGCCACGACAACGAATGCAGGCGGAAGGCCGGCGTGCGATTCCGCATGTATCGGCACGGCTAGCGGGTTGCGCCGCTGCTCCTCGCGCGGACAATACTGATTCCAGAACCAGATCATTTCCCTAGCCTTCAGGTAAGGCGCATTCGCTTCGCTGTGGTAGGACGGTCGATCGAAATCGACGTCGACGCAGGGATAGATCAGAAGCTGTCCGCGCAGGGTCGGCTTCTTATCGCGGAACAGGAGGGTCATCGCCGCAGCCAGGTTACCGCCTGCAGAGTCGCCGCCGACGAAGATGGCGGCGGGATCGACTCCTACCTTGTCCGCATTTTCAAAGGTCCAGCGGACGGCGACCTCGCAATCATCGACCGCAGCGGGGAACGGATGCTCCGGAGCGCGGGCATAGTCGACGCTGAT
>JAEZEU010000389.1 GCA_023432885.1 Pseudomonadota bacterium
ATAGCCATCCGTGCGCCGCCCGACCACCCGCAGGGTCAGGTTGACCTTCGCACGCCCCTCTTCCACCAGCCCCGACATGCAATCCTTCGATCAGCCGCCCTTGCCGTCTTCTTTTTTCTTGTCGGCAGCGGCCGAGGAGGAAGAGGTGTCATCCGGCAGCCCGTTTGCGATCTTGGCTTCGATCTTGGGAAGCTCTTCCGGCTCCGGCTTGAGATCGCGCGCGTGCTGCCACTGGAATTTGGCTTCCAGCGTGCGACCGACGCGCCAATAGGCGTCGCCGAGGTGGTCGTTGATGGTCGGATCTTCGGGCTTGAGATCGATGGCGCGCTCCAGGTGCTTCACCGCATCCTCGTAGTTGCCGATACGGTAATAGGCCCAACCGAGCGAGTCGACGATATAGCCGTCGTCGGGGCGCTGTTCGACCGCGCGCTTGATCATCTTCATGCCTTCGTCGAGATTGACGCCCTGGTCGATCCAGGAATAGCCGAGATAATTCAGTACATGCGGCTGCTCCGGCTGCAGTTCGAGCGCCTTGCGCATGTCGGCCTCGGCCTTGGCCCATTGCTTGGAGCGCTCTTCGCAGATGCCGCGGTAGTAATAGGTGACCCAGGCATTCTTCTCGGCCGTCGCCGGCATGGCATCGATGCCCTTTGAATAGGTCAGCGCGCAATCGGCGAACTTCTTGCGGCCGCGCTCGATATTGCCGAGCGCCATGATGGCCTCGATGTCCTTCGGCGCCTGTTCGATGACATCCTTGAGGATCTTGATGCCCTCTTCGCTGCGATCGACAGCATCGAGATTGGTCGCCAGCTGGATCTGCGCATTGCGCTTCAGCGGCGAATTGGCCGGCACGCGCTCGTACACCTTGATCGCCATCGCCGGCTTTTTCACCGACTCATAGAGATCGGCGAGCGACAGCAGCGCCATCGGGTGGGTCGGCGAGAGATACAGGGATAGCTGAAGATATACCAGCGCCAGGTCCTCCCCGCCGCGGCGGGTCAGCGTGGCGCCGATGCCGTAGAGCGCTTCGGCAGCGCCAGCCTGCGCGGAATCGACCAGCGGCGGCAGCTTCTTGCCGGCGCGAACCTCGCGCAGCCCTTCCTGCACGAGAGGATGCCGCGGCAGCTTCTTGTCGAACGCTTCGTAGATCGCGGCGGCCGCCGCCCCATCCTTGTTGCGCGACGTCCAGCGCGCATAGGCATCGACCACGCGCAGCATGGAATCGTCAAGCTTGTAGGCGCGTTCGAGCCGCACGCCCGCGTCCTTCTCGCGGTTCGCCAGTTCCATGATCATGCCGGCGTGCAGGTCCTTGAAGATCGGATACCATTCCGGCCCGGTCAGCTTGTCGATATTGGCGACCGCCGCCCTCGAATCGCCTGCACCGAAGCTCGCCCAGGCCGACAGCAATGTCGCGACCAGGTCGGTGATCGGGCCGCGGATCGACTGGTTGATGTTGACCTGCGCGGTTGCGTATCTCTTCTGCTTGAGGTCGCGCACGCCGACCACCAGACGGGCCACGCGGTTCGACTTGTCCTGGGTCAGGATGCGATCGGCGAGCTTCACCGCCTCGTCGATGTCGCCGTCGGCGAGCGAGGAGATGAAGGCGCGGTCCAGCAGTTCGTTGTTCTTGGGGTCGGTGCGCAGCGCGGAGCGGTAGAAGGCAGCGGCCGCCCCGGCGTCGCGCTCCACGCTGGCATGGCGCGCGGCGAGATAGCTGCCCGCCGTCGTCATCGACTTCAGGTCATGCTTCGTCGGAAACTGAGCCGCGTTGTCGGTCGGATGGTCCGGCGTCTGAGCCAGCACATGGCCGGGCAGCGCCAGCGTGGACACGGTGAGCGCGGCAATCGCCCAGCGAGGGAAACGGATGGAAAGCATCACGGTCTGCCTGGCTCCAGGATTTTGTAAGGTATGGCGATCAGCACGGCCAGCCCCGACCCAGCGGCCTCTAAGGCCCGCGACAATGCCGCGTTTGCCGTTGAACCGCAAGGAAAAGCACTGGCGAATCAAGTGGTATAACGCCCGGCCGACGCCAATTCAGCGGACTTTACCTGCAAACCCTTGCACTTTGGCGGTATCGTGACCGGATGCCGCAAACCTCACGCAAAGGTGGTCACATCGCCTCGTAATTGGGGCCGCCACCGCCTTCGGGCGGAACCCAGGTAATATTGCCGTTCGGGTCCTTCACGTCGCAGGTTTTGCAGTGGACGCAATTCTGCGCGTTGATCTGGAAGCGCGGACCTGAGACTTCCTCCACCCATTCATAAACTCCCGCCGGACAATAACGATTCGACGGCCCGGCAAAGACGTCATGCTCCGATGTCTTCTGCAGGTTCATGTCCGCGACCTTCAGGTGAACCGGCTGATCCTCTTCATGGTTGGTGTTGGACAGAAACACCGAGGACAGCTTGTCGAAGGAAATCTTGCCGTCCGGCTTCGGATAGGCGATCGGCTGATGCTGCTTGGCCGGGTCCAGCGTGCTGCGATCGAGCTTGGCATGCGACTGGGTTCCGAACAGCGAGAAGCCGAACAGCGTGTTGCACCACATATCGAAACCGCCGAGTCCGACGCCGATGATAGTGCCGAACTTCGACCACAACGGCTTGACGTTACGGACCCTGAACAGATCCTTGCCGACGGCGGAGTCGCGCCAGGCATTCTCGTATTCAACAAGCTCATCGCCGGCACGGCCGGCGCCGAGCGCGGCGGCGACATGCTCGGCCGCCAGCATCCCGGTGCCCATCGCATTGTGCACGCCCTTGATGCGCGGCACGTTGACGAAGCCGGCCGCGCAGCCGACCAGCGCGCCGCCCGGGAAAGTCAGCCGCGGCACCGACTGATAGCCGCCCTCGGTGATGACGCGCGAGCCATAGGCAAGCCGCTTACCGCCTTCGAACACCGCACGAACCGAGGGATGGGTCTTGAAGCGCTGGAACTCGTCGAACGGCGAAAGATAGGGATCGGCATAGTTCAGATGCACGACGAAGCCGACCGCGACGCGGTTGTCATCGTAATGATAGAGGAACGAGCCGCCGCCGGTCGAATTGTTGAGCGGCCAGCCGAAAGAATGCTGGATCAGGCCCTTCCGGTGTTTGGCAGGATCGATCTCCCAGACTTCCTTCAAGCCAATACCGAATTTCGGCGGCTCGCTGTTGGCGTCGAGGGCGTATTTGGCAATGAGCTGCTTGGAAAGGCTGCCCCGCGCGCCTTCGGCAAACAGCGTGTACTTGCCGAGCAGTTCCATGCCGCGGGTATAGGAATCCTTGTGCGAGCCGTCCTTGGCGATGCCCATGTCGCCGGTGGCGATCCCCCTCACCGCGCCCTTGTCGTCATAGAGCACTTCGGCCGCGGCAAAGCCGGGATAGATTTCAACGCCGAGCGCCTCGGCTTTCGGCGCGAGCCAGCGGCAGACATTGCCGAGCGAGCCGATATAGCAGTGGTGATTGTTCATCAGCGGAGGCATGATGAAATTCGGCAGGCGGATCGCACCGCCCGCGGTCATCCAGTAGAAGCGGTCGTCCTGCACCTTCGTCTTCAACGGGCAATCCGCATCCTGCCGCCAGTCCGGGATCAGCTTGTCCAGCGAAACCGGATCGATGACAGCGCCCGAGAGGATGTGCGCGCCGACCTCGGAACCCTTTTCAACCACGACCACGTTGAGATCGGCATTGAGCTGCTTGAGCCGGATTGCCGCGGAAAGGCCTGCCGGGCCGGCGCCGACGATCACGACGTCGAATTCCATGGATTCGCGCGGGGGTAACTCTTCGCTGCTCATGATCTGTCCCGGACCGGTTAAGAACGCTTCCAAATGAGCCCCGTTGTTTCCGATTTTTGGCGCTAGGACAACCACGGAAATACGTTTCGCAATGGCGCAAGCCGACCTAAATTGACCGGGATGCCACAAGCGACCACCATGCCCCCCGAGTCTCCCCCTAGCGTCCGGCAATTACTGGCCTTTTACCTCGAGGCCGGGGTCGATTGCGCGCTCGGCGACGAGCCGGTCAACCGGCTGGCCGATCCTGAGCTGGCGCCCGAGCCGCGCGCCGCCGTTGTAAACCAGCAGGCCGCCCGCGCGGCACCGCAGGCG
>JAEZEU010000453.1 GCA_023432885.1 Pseudomonadota bacterium
CCTGCTCGGCCGCGGTCTGGATCTGGGTGCGGCGGATGCTCTTGGCCTGGAAGAACGCCCAGAGGTTGGAAGCCTCGACGTTCTTGCTGATCGATTCGGTCTGCGCGCCCTTGCCGAGCATTTCCGATAGCGCGAGGAACAGCGCAATGACTGCGATCAAAAGTGCGATGTTCTTGTTGGAGCTGGAAGCGTGTTCGGCGTGCTCCGCATGCTCCATGCTCTCATGTGCGCCCATGGTCCCCTCCGGGTGAAACGTGCCGGTGGAACGATTGGCCCAACAATATGGCCGGCGCAAGGGGCCACCTGCGCGCTGTCAACCGTGTGATGGATGTATTGTCAGCGCCGAGGATGGGCGCTGCGGTAGACTTCCAGCAGCCGCTCGCTGTCGATGCCGGTGTAGATTTGCGTGGTCGAGAGCGAGGCGTGGCCGAGCAGCTCCTGGATCGCGCGCAGGTCGCCGCCGCGGGACAACAGATGCGTGGCAAAGGAATGCCGCAGCGCATGGGGCGTGGCGCTGT
This sequence comes from Pseudomonadota bacterium, assembly GCA_023432885.1. Lineage (GTDB taxonomy): Bacteria > Pseudomonadota > Alphaproteobacteria > Rhizobiales > Xanthobacteraceae > Bradyrhizobium. Next base: position 519 of record JAEZEU010000453.1, read on the forward strand.
CGGGCAGTCCCAGCGCGCCGCGCAGCCGCTCCATCGCAAGCTGGATGATGCGCGGGCTCAATGGCCCGCCGCGCGCGCCGACGAACATCGGCCCCGCCGGAGACAGTAAATAGGGGCAGATCGCGGCATAGTCCTCGAGCAGCTGCAGCACGTTCTGCAGCACCGGCACCATGCGCGTCTTGTTACCCTTGCCGGTGACGACGAGCACGTCGCCTTCGCCGGGCTTGGGCACATCGCGCCGCTTCAAGCCCAGCGCTTCGGAGATGCGCAGGCCCGATCCATAGAGCAGCGCCATCACGGCGGCGTCGCGCGCGAGGATCCAGGGATCGCGCTCCTCGCCGGCGCGCTCGTCGGCGTCAGTGAGGCGTTTGGCCGCCGCCATCTGGATAGGTTTGGGCAGGCTCTTGCCGACTTTCGGCGCGCGGATCGCGGACAGGGCGCCGACCTTGCCCTTGCCTTCGCGCTCGAGGAATCGGCCGAAGGAGCGCAGGCCAGCCAGCGCACGCATCAGCGACCGGCCGGCGATCTCGTCGGCCCGGCGCATCGCCATGAAGGCTCTGACATCGCTGGCCTCGATCGCGGCAAAGCTCTTCAGTGTCACTTGCCTGCCGTGGTGCTCGGCGAGGAACGCCAGGAACTGTCTGATGTCGCGGGCATAGGCTTCCAGCGTCTTCGGCGACAGCCGTCGTTCGGTGCCGAGGTGCTTTTGCCAGTGCACGATCTCGCGTGCGATGCTGAGATCGGCGCAGTCGAGCGCAAGCTCTTCAACGGCTGGGTCGGTTCTCGCCAATTTGCGCTGGCCCTGTTTGCGGAAGATCTGGGGTATCGACGCCGTGATTCTCCTGATTATATCGCACCGTTTTCGTTTACCCTTCGCTAAAGCGGCGCCTCTTCCTGATGGACCACACCACGCGCACCGGCCCCTCCGCCGCTTCGACCCGCGTCATCGACGTGCTGGTGCCGGTTGCGCTGAACCAGACCTATTCCTACCGCGTGCCCCGCGGCATGGAACTGGAGGCGGGCGATGTCGTCGCCGTTCCGCTCGGCCCGCGCGAGGTCATCGGCGTGGTCTGGGCGCAGAACGCAAACCCCGATCCGCGCCTGCATAACCGGCTGAAGGACGTCGGCGAGAAGCTCGACGTTCCGCCGCTCAAGAGCGAACTGCGCGCGCTTGTGGACTGGGTTGCCAATTACACGCTGTCCGCCCGCGGCATGGTGCTGCGCATGACACTCCGCATGGGCGAGAATCTCGGTCCCGAGCGGGCGCGGAGCGGCGTGCGCCTCGTGGGTGAGCCGCCGCGACGAATGACGCCGGCCCGGCGGCGCGTGATCGAGGTGCTCTCCGATGGTCTGCTGCACGGCAAGTCGGAAGCCGCGCGCGAAGCCGGCGTCTCCACCGGCGTGATCGACGGGCTCGTCGACGAGGGCACGCTTGATGTGGAGGTGATGCCGCCGCCGCCACCGCCTCCGCTGCCCGATCCCGATTACGCGCGTCCGCAATTCACGCGCGAGCAGCGCAGCGCGGTCGACATGCTGCGCACGCTGGCCGCCAACGGCAGCTTTCACGTCGCGTTGCTCGACGGGGTTACCGGCTCCGGCAAGACCGAGGTCTATTTCGAGGCCATCGCGGAAACCATCCGCCGCGGCAAGCAGACGCTGATCCTGATGCCGGAGATTGCGCTGACCGGCCAGTTCCTCGACCGCTTCTCGCAACGTTTTGGCGTGCGGCCGATCGAATGGCATTCGGAGCTGACGCCGCGTACCCGCGCGCGCAACTGGGCGGCGATCGCCACAGGACAGGCGCCGGTCGTGGTCGGCGCGCGCTCGGCGCTGTTCATGCCCTACGCCGATCTCGGCCTCATCGTGATCGATGAAGAGCACGACCAAGCCTACAAGCAGGACGACGGTGCGCATTATCACGCGCGCGACATGGCGGTCGTGCGCGCGCATATCGCGAAAATCCCGATCGTGCTGGCCTCCGCCACGCCCTCGGTCGAGAGCGAGGTAAATGCGCGCAAGGGCCGTTACCAGCGTGTGGCATTGCCGTCGCGCTTCGGCGGCCAGCACATGCCGCATATCGAAGCGATCAATCTGCGCCGGGAGCCGCCGCCGCGCGGCCGCTTCATCTCGCCGCGCCTCGCCGAGCAGATCAAGTTTGCGGTGGAGCGGCGCGAACAGGCGCTGTTGTTCCTCAATCGCCGCGGCTATGCGCCGCTGACGCTCTGCCGCGCTTGCGGCCACCGCTTTGCCTGCACCATCTGCGATGCTTGGCTGGTCGATCACCGCTTTCGCCAGCGCCTGGTTTGTCACCATTGCGGCTTCTCGATGCCACGCCCGGTTGTCTGCCCGAATTGCGCCGCGGAGGAATCCCTTGTCGCGGTCGGCCCCGGCGTGGAGCGGCTGCAGGAGGAGGCCGCCAGCTTGTTTCCCGACGCACGCACCATGGTGCTGTCGAGCGATCTCATCACCTCGATCGAGACCATGCGCAGCGAACTCAATGAAATTGCCGAGGGCCGGGTCGACATCATCATCGGCACGCAACTGGTGGCGAAGGGACACAACTTTCCGCGGCTCAACCTGGTCGGCGTGGTCGACGCCGATCTCGGCCTGAGCAATGGCGATCCGCGCGCCGCCGAGCGGACCTTCCAGTTGCTCAACCAGGTGATCGGCCGCGCCGGGCGCGACCAGGGCCGGGGCGTCGGCTATTTGCAGACGCATCAGCCCGAACATCCCGTGATGAAGGCGCTGGTCGCGAGCGACCGCGAGGCGTTCTATGCCAGCGAGATCGAGCAGCGCGAGCGCGCCGGATATCCGCCCTTCGGCCGGCTGGCGAGCCTGATCATCTCCGCGGGCGACCGTCCCACGGCGGAAAGCTTTGCGCGCAAGCTCGCCGCCACAGCCCCGCTCGATGATCGCGTGCAGGTGCTGGGTCCGGCGGAGGCCCCGCTTGCGGTCATCAAGGGCCGCTACCGCTTCCGCCTCTTGGTGAAGTCGCTGCGCAACGTCGATCTGTCGGAGTACTTGCGCGAATGGCTCGCGGCCGGTCCCAAGACGAAGGGCAATCTCAAGCTCGAGGTCGATGTCGATCCGCAGAGCTTTTTGTGAGCTTGTCCCCTCGTTCCGGGTTCGATACTGCGCATCGCCCCGGAATACGAGCAAAAAAGCCTGCCGTGATTTCTGACGGCAGGCCTTTTGAGCGCGCAGAGCCTACTGCGCCTTCTACGCTACGCAACGCTTACAGCAACGGAGATGGTGGCGTTCGCGAGGCTCAGAGGACCTCGGCGGTGACGTGGCCGACGCCGGAAGAGGTCAGGCCGACCGCACGCGCAGCGCCCTTGGAGAGGTCGAGCACGCGTCCCTTGATGAAGGGACCGCGGTCATTGACGGTGACGACGACGCTGCGGCCCCGGTGGGTGACGCGCAGCTTAGTGCCGAACGGCAGCGACCGATGCGCGGCCGTCATGTCGTTCTCGTTGAAGCGCTGCCCCGAGGCGGTCTTCCTGCCGGACTCGTTGCCGTAGAACGAGGCAATGCCGGCAAAGCCGCCCGAACGCGATGACGGGAGGGCCGCATTGGCGTTCTGCCAGCCATGGCTGGCGTGATGTCGGTAATGCTTCCTCGACTTCGCCGACGCCTCAGAAAGTCCCCCGACCATGATAGTTGCGGCAATGAGCGCAGTCGCCGAGAGCCACCGGGTTGCCCCCGGTGCCGTCTTGTTGGTCTTCACCATACGATAGTCCCTTGAAAGTATTGCCACATATGTGACAGTGGAACCCCCGTCCCAG
>JAEZEU010000457.1 GCA_023432885.1 Pseudomonadota bacterium
GGTCTGGTCCTTCGGACCATCCCGGAATGACGGCGCTTCTTATTGTCATAACTCGGCCGCACGCATGCCGTGCTATGCTCCCGCTTGCGCGCGACAGACGCGCTTTGAATAAAACATATAGCGAGGACGCCCCATGGAGCTCGGATATTTCACGATGCCGTCCCATCCGCCGGAGTGCGGCTTGAAGGAAGGCCATGACTGGGACTTGCAGACGCTGCGGTGGCTCGATGAACTCGGCTACCAGGAAGCCTGGATCGGCGAACACCACACCGCGCCCTGGGAGCCGCATCCATCGCCCGACCTGATCCTGGCGCAGGCATTCTTGCAGACCAAAAACATCCGCCTCGGTCCGGGCGGCTTTCTTTTGCCCTATCACCACCCCGCCGAACTCGCCAACCGCGTCGCGATGCTCGATCATCTCTCCGGCGGGCGGCTGAACTTCGGCGTCGCCGCGTCGGGCCTGCCGAGCGACTGGGCGATGTTCAACGTCGACGGCATGTCCGGCCAGAACCGCGACATGACGCGCGAGGCGCTGGAGATCATCCTGAAAATGTGGACCGAGGATGCGCCCTGGACCCACAAGGGGAAGTTCTGGACGGTGACCAAGCCCGAGCCGATGTTCGACTTCCTCAAGCCCCATATCAAGCCGAAGCAGGCGCCGCATCCGCCGATCGGCGTTGCCGGCCTCAGCAAGAGCTCCGACACGCTCAAGCTCGCCGGCGAGCGCGGCTTCATCCCGATGAGCCTCAACCTCAATCCGGCCTATGTCGGCAGCCACTGGGAATCGGTCGAGGCGGGCGCGGCGAAAACCGGTCGCAAGCCGAGCCGCTCCGACTGGCGGCTGGTGCGCGAGGTGTTCGTCGCCGACACCGATGAGGAGGCTTGGAAGCTTTCCGCCGGCGACATGATGGGCCGGATGATGGGCGAGTATTTCCTGCCGCTGCTCGGCCATTTCGGCTTCAAGGACTACCTCAAGCACGCGCCCGAGGTGCCCGACAGCGACGTCACGGTCGAATACTGCGCGCGCCGCAACTGGATCGTCGGCTCGCCGGCGACGGTGGCGGAAAGGATCGAAACCATCTACCGCGAGGTCGGCGGCTTCGGCGTGCTCCTGGTGTTCGGCTTCGACTACAAGCACAAGCCGGAGGCCTGGCGGCATTCGCTGTCGCTGCTCAAGAACGAGGTGATGCCGCGGCTGAAGCATCTCGATGCCAGCCTCGGCAAGGCGGCGTAAGGCCGCCTAACGGTGACGCGGGGTGGCGCGTGCATGCGCGCGCTGCCCCGGCCATCCACGTCTTTGTCGGCTCGCTTGCCGCAGGACGTGGATGCCCCCGACAAGCCGGGCATGGCGAGGATGCTGTGACGCATCGCCTCACTCCGCGAACCCGACATAGCGCACGAAGCTCGCGCTCTCCTCGCGGTCGGAGCGGACGGCGTTGGCGGCAAAGCTGTCGTCGGGATAGCCCATGGCTACGCAGGTCATGATCACCTGCTCGTCGGGGATCTTCGCCACCTCGCGCACGATGTCGGAGCGCATGATGCCCTGGCCGTTGATCACGCTGCCGAGCCCGCGGTCCCAGGCGGCGAGCACGATGCCGTAGCACAGCGCGCCGAGATCGAAATGCACGACCGCCCCGGGATCGAGCTCGCGGTCATAGGTCAAAACCATCGACACCGGCGCGTCGAACTGGCGAAAGCCGCGCAGCACCCAGTCCTGCCGCATCGGCTTGTCGTCGCGCGCGATCCCCATGGCGCCGAACAGCTTCTTGGCGATGTCGACCTGGCGCACGCGATGCTTGCCCTGGTACTCGCCGTGGCTGACGATGTCGCGCTTCGGCTTCGCGCCCGCCACCATCTCCTCCATGTTGCGGCGGCGCACTTCCTCGAGCGGCGCGCCGGTCAGCACATGCACATGCCAGGGCTGCGTGTTCATCGACGACGGCGCGCGCTTGGCGACATCGATGATCTCCTCGATCACCGCGCGCGGCACCGGCTCCTTCCTGAAGCCGCGCACGCTCTTGCGGGTCTGCACGAGTGTTTCGAATTCCATGCCTTCTGCCCCGTTATTCCTGCTCTGCACTTTCCGTCGTCATGGCCGGATTTATTCCGGCCATCCACGTCTTTCTTGCGCCTAGTAACCAAGTCGTGGACGGCCGGGTCAAGCCCGGCCATGACGAGTGGAGAGGGCGTGCCCGTCTTGCGGAATATCTCTTCGTCATTCCCTGACGCGCCTCTTGGCGTGGGCCCGGAATCCAAAACCACCATCGCGAGTATGGATTCTCTGGGGCGCAACTGCGCCCCATAGCTCGCGACTTCGCCGCGCCCCGGAATGACGCGTGGAGAGAGGTTGCCCATGCTCAACGCAATTCCTATGCTGCCGCCAACTAAAACCAAGAAAGGCGCAAAAGGACATGCCCGCTCCGCTCGATCCCGTGATTGAAAAAATCATTCCGCTGCTGCCGCTGCGCGATCCCGCTGCCATGACGCCGGTCAGCGCGCGCGAGGCGCTGCGGGCGCTGGCGGCGGCGCGGGCCGAGGTGCCGCCGCCACCGGTTGCGAGCGCGGAGGATGCG